>JAUYHB010000027.1 GCA_030690305.1 bacterium
AAGCCCTGCACCCATTTGGTGCTCGAAGACTCGCTCTCTCCCGCCCCAGAGGGGCGGGGTATTAAATCCTTTGTTACGACTTCGACTCGGACGCTGTGTACAATCGGAATTGTCCACGCGCTCCTCGCTTGTCGTAATAAACGAGTCTTTTTTTGGTGTATAATGGGGCCATCATGACAGAGGTTACGGCGGAACAAAAAACGTATTTCTCCTCAAAAAATTTTCTTACAATTTCCATTGCCCTGCTGTTAATCGGCCTGTCTTTTGGCGTCTATGGTTTTTATAAGGGAATGAAAGCCGATACAAATCTTATATCGGCAAATGTATGCACCCGCATAGTCACTCTCCGACAGAATGCCGCTTCTCCGATCGAGTATCACGAAGAACCCGCCGGGAAAGTTGATTTTTCAGACGCACCCGAGGCTGCAATGTTTTATACAAAAATTACCGAAGCGCTTGCCGCGGGTCCGGGTTTCGCCGGACATTTTGCAATTGCCACGTGGGGTTGCGGAACAAGTTGCCAAGACCATGCCATTGTTGATGTCAAAACGGGACGCATCGTCGCATACGGGCTTCCCTCGGAACTCGGTATTTCATTTGCGCTCAATAGCCGCATACTTGTCACCAACCCGGCATCTTCGTTACCTCGTCCGAATGAAATAAACGCAACCACGGAAGAAGACCTTGCGCAGTCCTTTGCCCGCATTCCCCGGGAATACTATGAACTGGTGGAAGACGACGGTGCAACATATCTTTCAAAAATTTGCGTTGAGAGCGCCTCGGAAGGAGTGTACCATCTCAAATGAGGCTCTCTTTTTTGGTGATATAATCACAGTGATGAACCAATCAAAAACGGAAGGAATATTTGCCATCATTGCGTCTTTACTCGTCTTGTTTACCGCAATGGTGGAACCGTTAACGGCGGCGATTTTGTCCGGTGCCGCGCTCGGTCTTTTCGGTATATACGAATTGAGTAAGAAAAACTAAATTCGCATGGAGGCAAAAAATACTTCCCAAACTTTTTCAACAATTCTCGTACTCCTTCTCATAGTCGGAGGGGCGGTGTATTTTTTTCTTTCCCGCGGAGGATTACCCGCATCGCTAAGCGACGTGAAGACCTATATTTCCGACACATTCGGTTTCAGTTTTTCTTATCCAACAAAATATTTTCTTGAAGAGAAAGAAGTGGGAAATGGGGAACGATACCACTACACGATAATCCTTACCGAGGACACGGAAGAAAATCGTCTTGTGCGGGAGGGATTAGCCCCCGGAAGGGAAGGCCCGATAGCGATTACATTTGATGCGTACCAGAACGACATTGACGCGCGTACACTTCAGCAATGGATTGAAGGTACGAACGATTCAAACTATAAATTGGCGAAAGGCCCTTATGTTGCGACATCCGTAGGCGGGAAAACAGCCGTTACCTACGAGTGGTCAGGCTTATACGAAGCCCGTACTGTTGCCGTTTTGCTTGATACCGTTATTTTCTCGATAACAGTCACATATATTTCTCCCGAAGACGAGATACTCAAAGATTTTTCCGGCATTCTGGAAACGGTGCAATTCGTACGATAGGTCCCGTCTTTTGACTAGGCTTTAATTTTATTGTATTTTGTATTTAGGAAAAGATCTTTAACTTAAACACGCAAACAGGAGGTTCCCAATGCCACCGACCAACGCGAATGAATGTAACTCAGACAAGGAAGACCGGGCACATCTTTTTTCGAAAGAAGCAAGGCTGCAGGCGGAAAAACTCAACAGATTGACCGACCGGAAGAAGGTCCGGGACGGCATGCGTCTGTTGGTGCGTGCGGTTGCGACATATTACTTCTGTATGGTATGTCCGAAAGACATATCTTTCATCAGCCTCGCAAAGGCCGGTTTTCGGGGACGCGACAAGGCTCTTGAGAAATTTGACCCTGCTCAGGGCTGTGCGTTCGGAAGGTACCTCATGTGGCATATTCACTTTGAGGTAAAAGAAGTACTGTACGCTGCCGGAATATTGGTTCGTGTGCGTGTCCACGAACACGGGAGGCATCCCCACCTTATTCCCTTTTCCCCGTGAATAGGAATTTCCGGGCAAAGCCGCTCTTTACAAAGGGCGGCTTTTTCATTGCGAAAATTCGGTCAAAAAAAGAGGTGTACAATGAAAGCATGGAACCGCTCGCGTCACAAATACGGCCCAAAAATCTTTCCGAGTTCGTGGGGCAAGAGCACCTTGTCGGAGAAAATAAACCTCTGCGTGTTGCCGTTGAGGACAAGCATTTATTCTCCTTCGTCCTGTGGGGACCTCCTGGTTCGGGAAAAACAACACTTGCACGCATATATGCAAAAAATCTTGACGCGGATTTGTATGAACTGTCGGCGGTATCGGCCGGCAAAGACGACATCAGAAATATTCTGAAACTTTCAAAGGAAAGCACTAAACCACAGGTGGTTATGATTATCACGGATAAGAAAAAACAAACCCGTGAAGAAATCGGCAAATTTTCCTCCCCAAAGCCAAAAGTTCTTTTTCTCGATGAAATTCATCGTTTCAATAAAAGTCAGCAGGACTTTCTGTTGCCGTACGTCGAACGCGGGGAACTGACACTTATTGGTGCAACGACGGAAAACCCGAGTTTCGAAGTCATCCCGGCCCTGTTGTCCCGATGCCGCGTGTTTACGCTTCAGGAGCTTTCCGAATCCGATATGGGGAAAATCATTTCACGAACGGGGATGAAAATGGACACAAAATCGAAAGAATGGCTCATCGCCATGGCAAACGGCGATGCGCGCCAAGCCGTAACTATGCTTGAAAATACGAAAAAATTTTACGGAAAAATCACCCTTGAAACTCTTAAAGAAACCCTTCAATCAAAATTTCTTCGCTATGACAAACACGGTGAGGAACACCACAATACGATAAGCGCGTTTATCAAAAGTATGCGCGCGGGGCAAGTGGATGCCGCCCTTTATTATCTTGCCCGCATGGTAGACAGCGGGGAGGACCCGAAATTTATCGCGCGACGCATGGTTATATTTGCGAGCGAAGATATCGGACAGGCCGCACCGACAGCTCTTGTTGTGGCAAACGAGGTATTCCGAGCGGTTGAAACCATCGGCTATCCGGAGTGCGCAATCAATCTCGCCCACGGGACCGTATATCTTGCAACGTCAAAAAAAGACAGGCGCGCGTACGAGGCTCTGCAAAAAGCGATGGGTGACGTAAAAGCCTTTGGCAACCTTCCCATTCCGCTTGAAGTCCGCAACGCTCCAACCGCTCTTATGAAAGATATGGGGTACGGAAAGGGATACGAGAAATATTCGAAAAAGAGTTTTCTTCCGGAGAAAATCAAGGACAAAAAATATTTTTTATAACGTTTGCGGCATCTCTGTCCATTGATTACAATTAAGTTAAGGAGTAAGTTCGTATGACTCGTGAACTTAAAAAATGCGGAAGTTGCGGCGGAAGCGGCGAATGCCGACATTGTCATGGCTCCGGCCACAACGATAATACCGGCAAAAACTGCACTTGGTGCGGAGGGAACGGCAGTTGCGCGGTTTGTGACGGTTCGGGAGAAATTGAAGTTGAATCCTGATTTTTATAACCATGCCTTTATTTATTCCAATTTTACTGGGAACGGCGCGTGACAACCGGCTATCCGCGCACGTTGCCCGTTTTATGTTTGATGAGGCAAGAAAAGACGGACGATTCGAAACCGAAATTGCCGATATTTCGGAACTGCTTACACACCAAAAAACAATCCGACCGGAAGACATAAAAGAAAAAACAAGGTGGGGAAGCATTATGGGGCGCGCTGACGGTCTTATCGTCGTTTCTCCGGAATACAATCACAGTTTCCCGGGTGAGCTCAAACTTCTTTTGGATGAGTTGTACAAAGAGTATAATCAGAAACCCGTTGCCATATGTGGGGTTTCCGACGGCCCGGTAGGCGGAGCTCGCATGGTTCAATCCCTTCGGCTTGTAACCATTGCCCTCCAGATGACCCCAATTCGTAATGTGATTTATTTTACAAATGTCGACAAGTTGTTTGATCAAGGAGGAGTGATTACCGATGCGTCATACATGCCAAAAGCACGTGCTCTCTTTGACCAGATTGTCTGGTATGCGGAGGCACTGAAAGTTGCCCGAGAAAAAAGATGATTAATCTCCAAGAAGAAAAAACCCGCATCCAAAAAGAAATTACCAATCGCACGATGGGATATATTCTCGGCGGTCTCGGATTGGTTGTTGGACTTGCGTGGAACGATGCCATAAAAGTTCTTATCGAGTATATTTTCCCACTTTCAAGAAACACACTTCTTGCCAAGTTTCTGTATGCCGCACTCCTTACTCTCTTCGTAGTAATTTTGACAACGTATTTTTTGCGGAAAAACGATGAACAGCATTGATTAAGTCTCAATTTCCGTAAAAAAGCGGCTTCTGACCGATATTTTAAAACCAAAAAATATTATTTTTAAAATTTGCTATAGTGTAGGCGTATTTGCCATGCTTATTTCCGGAAAAATCACGCTTCCCGTTATCGACCTTCATCAATCGGTCTCTTTTTACACGCGGGTTTTGGGTCTGCGTCTGATTGAACAGAAGGGAAACTATTGGGCGGCGGTAAGTGATGGCGGCTTGCGTATTACGCTTGAGAGACAATTTTATCGCGAACCGCAAGAAACAAAAAAAACACAATCCCTCTCTCTTGGCATTGCCGTTTTTCATCTTGACCCCGTTCTCGCGCGCATAAAAGAAACGGGAACCGTTATTACGGGCATGCATGAAACGGGCGACGGGAGAATACTTACGTTAAGCGACCCCGACGGAAATAAAATTTTTGTGCGGGAAGTCGGGGAACTCAAGAAAAAAGCATGAAAAAAGAAGAACTTATCAAAACTCTCGAGAAAGGGGGTGTCGGTATTATGCCTACCGATACGTTGTATGGTCTTCTTGGGAGTGCCCTCAACCCTTCCGTGGTTGAACGCATTTATTCCCTTAAAGGCCGCGATAGAAAGAAACCGTTTATCATTTTAATTTCTTCTTTTGACGATCTGGAGAAATTTTCAATACGTATAAACGCAAAAGAGCGCGAGATGCTCGAGCGTTTTTGGCCGGGGAAAGTGACGATTATTTTTTCTTCGGGAGACAAACAGTACACCTATCTCGACCGGGGAGGAGGAACACTCGCGTTCAGGATGCCGGCGCTGCGCTCACTTTTGGATATTATTGCCCGCACCGGACCACTTGTCGCCCCGAGTGCGAATGTTTCGGGCGGGGAACCGGCGCAAACCATTGAAGAAGCGATGGCCTATTTCGGAAACGACCCCGATTTTTATATAGACGGGGGCAGAATCACATCCCTTCCTTCAACGATAGTGAAGATGAACAAGGGCGGATTCATGCTTGTCCGCCCGGGTGTGGAAGAAATTCCTGAAGAATTATTGACTGAAGGGTTTTAAAGTGGTAGTCTATACCCCAGGCGAAATTCTCCTTTGCCCAAGACTCTATCCAAGAGTCGTGTAGTGGTTTGGGAAAAAGGAGGCAACTGTTCTTTACAGAGAAGGGGGAAATATGTACAAAGGGAGCAATGGGTATCGGAAGTACAAGAAGGTATTGGACATTGGAGCGTACGAATATTACACAATGTCACGCAAGACGGAAGGCACATATCCTTTCAACCGTTTTCTTTCTCCGATAAAGCTGATTCGATTCGGCGAACAAATCGGAAGAAGAATTACGGCGCGGGAAATGCGTTTTCTTGTTTCTCTTGATGTTACGTGTAATGACCGTTTCTCGCTTATGTCCGAACGTTGTACCGTTCACAGCAAACACTTTACTCCGGTCCGGTGGGTGGATGTCAAAAATCCACGCTTTATCGAACTGGTGCGAGGTGGTCTTGAAATTGACATCGCCCTGGTGAAACTAGGGAGCGAGGTCAAAGAATTCGGATGTTTTTATCCGAGGTACCAAGGCCGTTGCGATGTGTACTGCGGTCCGCTTTTGTCGGAAAATGGTTCGCCGCTTGCTATGATTCATACGGCGGAAAAAAAGCTTGGTGTTCCGAGAGCGCAAGCAAAACAGGAATCGTGGCAGATTCCCGTACCTTCTTCAAACGGAAGTTCGAAGGAAAAAAAGAAGAAAGAAAAACCCCTACTCGCTACTTCTTCACGGAAGTAACAAAAGCCCCCGTCAGCCTAAGGCTGACGGGGGTATTTTTTTGTTTATTTATGATGGTCTCCGTACGGAACCCCGCTTTGCACGGGGGTAGTGCGGATCATATCAATAATCTCATCTTCATCGTCGGTAATATGGTATAGGTCCATATCTTCTTTATGTATCATTCCTGACGCACAGAGATTTTTTTCAATAAACTTTTCAAGCTCAAGCCAATATTCTTTCCCGACAAGGATAATAGGTACGTGCTTGATTTTTTTCGTTTGAATCAGGGTGACAATCTCAAACATTTCATCGAGTGTTCCGAAACCGCCGGGGAAAAACACGTATGCCTCTGCCGAAAAAGAAAGACACACTTTACGCACGAAAAAATAATAGAAATTTATGCTGTCCGTAACGTACGGGTTGGTTACCTGCTCGTTCGGCAACTTGATATTGAGTCCGAGAGACGTTCCGCCTGCTTCATACGCACCCTTGTTTGCCGCTTCCATGATCCCTGGCCCTCCTCCAGCAATTACCGAATATCCCATTTCTTCAACGATTCGTTTAGCGAGCGTTTCGGCTTTTTTATAATAGGGGTCGCTTTCTTTAACTCGTGAAGAGCCGAAAAATGTAACCGATTTGGGATAGTTTCTGAGAAACTCAAACCCCCGCGCAAACTCCGAGCCTATGACAGAAAGGCGTTTCTTTGCGTCAATTTCAAGCTCATCAAGGGTAATTGTCTTGAAAGCGGGCTTCTGCCGATTTTGTTCGTTGTGTTCCATTCACTGTATTGTATTGAAATTTGAATGCGAGCGCAATTTACAACCCCCGCCGTTGGATAGTATACTGAACGCACATAAGCTATTCATTAACCATTATGCGTACATTGAACCGTAAAGAATGGATTGCCGTGGCGGCGTCCCTTCTCGTTATCGCTCTATTCGTATTTGGAGATACTATTACAAGTTTTCTTTCCCTGTTGTCGCAAAATACCATGACAAATGACAATTCGAATCAGTCCGAAGAGGTGAATCCGAGAACATTGCCCTCGGGACTTATAGTTGAGGATTTGACAGTTGGGACGGGTGAAGAGGCGGTTGCAAACACCATAGTAACCGTTCATTACACCGGAACGTTTGTTAATGGCACAAAATTCGACAGTTCTCTTGATAGGGGGGTTCCATTTCAGTTTGTTCTTGGCGCCGGACAGGTTATTCGTGGATGGGATGAGGGAGTGGTGGGAATGAAAGTCGGAGGGAAACGGAAACTCATTATTCCGCCCCAACTGGCATACGGAGGAGCGGTGGGACACCAACTTCAAAATGAAACTCTTGTTTTTGAAGTGGAGGTTCTTAATGTAAGCAAATAAAGAATATCAACGCCTCGTCGGTAGACGGGTCGGCGGATTTTGCATTGTGTGGTATATAGTAGAGGACATGGGGAAATTCAATCTCGTATCCGAATTTAAACCTGCGGGGGACCAGCCCGAGGCTATTGAGGCACTTATGAAAGGGCTTGGCAGAGGCTTGTCGTATCAAACGCTTCTTGGCGTTACCGGCTCCGGAAAAACGTTTACCATGGCAAACGTTATCGCTCGTATAAACAAACCGACACTTGTCATCGCGCACAACAAAACTCTTGCCGCCCAGCTTGCCCAGGAGTATCGGGATTTTTTTCCGAACAACGCGGTGCATTATTTCGTTTCCTATTACGATTACTACCAGCCGGAGGCATATATGCCAATAACCGATACGTATATAGAAAAGGAAGCGCAAATCAACGAAGAAATTGACCGTCTACGCCACGCCTCAACCCAAGCGCTTCTTACGCGCAGAGACGTCATTGTGGTAGCCTCGGTGTCTTGTATCTACAACCTCGGCAGCCCCGCGGAATACGAGAAAGTCAATTTGAAAATAAAAACGGGGGATGTCGTCGTCCGTCGCGATTTTATACGCAGTCTTATAGACATCCATTTTGAGCGGACCAACGCCGACCTTAATCCCGGTCTTTTCCGCGTTGTCGGAAACGCGCTTGAAATAATGCCCGTAAACGAAAAAACGATTTACCGAATTGAAATTAAAGACGACCGTATCGAAACAATAAAAAAGATTGACGCTGTTTCCCGGGTTATTCTTGAAGAGACATCGTCCGTTTTCCTTTTCCCCGCAAAGCATTTCGTGGCGGGGGAGGGGGAAATCGGGCGTGCCGTGAAAAGCATCAAAGCGGAATTGGTGAAACGCCTCAAAGAACTCCACGCGGAAGGGAAAGAACTCGAAGCACAGCGCCTGGAACGCCGCACGAAATATGACGTCGCCATGATAAAAGAAATCGGTTACTGCAACGGTATCGAAAACTACTCGCGCCATTTTTCAGGGAAAGCCTCCGGTGAACCGCCGGACTCGTTACTCGCATATTTTCCCCGCAAAGCCGACGGAAGTCCCGATTTTCTTACCATTATCGATGAATCGCATGTTACCGTACCCCAAATAGGAGGAATGAAAATGGGAGATGCGTCCCGGAAAGAGACTCTCGTCGAACACGGATTCCGTCTTCCGTCGGCAAAAGACAATCGGCCCTTAAGTTTCAAAGAATTTGAAGACCGTATCGGGCAAGTGATTTTCACTTCCGCAACTCCCGCCGATTATGAACGAGAAAAAAGCCAGCAGGTTGTCGAACAGGTTATCCGTCCGACGGGTCTCATTGACCCGGAAATCATATTGCGCCCTATTATTCAGGGTGCGTCATACAAAGGCCAAATCGCCGATTTCATTGTTGAGGCGGAAAAGGCCATTAAAAAAGGCGGTAGGGTTATTGCCACTACTCTTACAAAACGCATGGCCGAAGATTTAAGCGAATACCTCAAAGAAAAAAAACTTAAGGCCGAATATTTACACAGTGACATCAAGACGATAGACCGCATTGAAATACTGACGGAGTTTAGGAGGGGGAAATTCGATTGTCTTGTGGGGGTTAATCTTCTGCGAGAAGGTCTCGACCTTCCGGAGGTGTCTTTGATTGGTATTCTTGATGCGGACAAGGAAGGCTTTTTGCGTTCTGAAACGTCTTTAATTCAAATTATCGGACGTGCGGCGAGAAACGTGGACGGAAGGGTTATTCTCTACGCCGATGTGGTGACCGGCTCGATCCAGCGTGCGGTCGCCGAAACCAACCGCCGTCGCGCCATACAAGTCGCATATAACGAGAAGCACGGTATTACTCCGAAAACAATTCAAAAGAAAATCCACGACATCACCGAGCAATTGCGAAGCGAACATGACAGGGCGGTTGCCACTCTCACCGCGCTTGACCGCATTGCGTTCAAGGGTGATATGCGGAAACTTATAAAAGAAAAAGAGCGGCAAATGGCCGATGCGGTGAAGGTACTCGATTTTGAAACCGCGGCGCTTATTCGCGATGAAATAAAGGCATTGCGCTCAAAGAAATAAATCTTTTGGTACAATAAAGCAAGGATGTTCGTATAAACCGAAGCGAAAGGAGCCTTATGAGTGGAACCATATGCGCGCGTATGAAAAACCTTTTCAGAAAAAGGGACGGGGTTATGCCCTCAAAACAGATTTTCACCCGTAATCGATTTTTTACTCCCCAATTTTCTTCACGGTCGTTTCACTTTTATGCGAGATTTCCTTGGCTTATGTAATCTTTCTTTTCACCATGGCCGCAATCCGTTCTAACGGATTGCGGCTCTTTTTATTACGACAAGCGAGGGGCGCGTGGACAATTCCGATTGTACATGGCGTCCGAGTCGAGGTCGTAACAAAATGGGTGCAAGGCCTGCCCCGCGGTTAATGCCCTTTATGATAAAATTTATATCGGAACACAGTACAAAGGAGGGAGAAGTGGCAAACGACATGGATGAGTTTCTTAAAACAATGAAAGGGGCGCTTCAGGAAGAATCAAGTTTCAAAAAACAAAGAACCCACGACGGTACTAAACGCAACGCCGAAGTAACCGTCGAACACATCCGATGCTCAACCCGAAGTCATACCGAGGAAAAAATTTCCAAACGTACCCCTTCATCTTCTTAAAAAGTTAAGCCGCGGCGTCTCAGTTGCCGCGGTTTTCTTTTTATACTATGATTGTTTCCACCTAACCCCTATGGACTACTCCGGGGGCCCGTTTGGTGTCTGTATGAAAAAAGAAGAAACACAACAGGATAAAATCATTGTTAAAGGGGCGCGCACGCATAACCTCAAGAATATTACCGTTGAAATGCCCCGCAATAAGATGGTCGTGTTTACGGGACTTTCCGGCTCGGGGAAGTCGTCTTTGGCGTTTGATACCATTTTTGCGGAAGGCCAACGACGTTATGTGGAATCTCTTTCCTCATATGCCCGTCAGTTTTTACGCCAAATGCAAAAGCCTGACGTTGACGAGATTATCGGACTTTCCCCGGCTATTTCAATTGACCAAAAATCCCGTTCCAACAACCCCCGTTCGACCGTTGCCACAACAACGGAAATTTACGACTACCTCCGCATTTTGTATGCCCGTATCGGCCGACCGCACTGTCTTGTGTGCGGCGATGAGATAAAACGCCTGTCCAACGAAGAAATCAAAAATTTCATTTTGGAAAAGATTTCCGAGAAAGCAAAAGAAATTGCAAAAAGCAAAAATGAAATTCCCCTTCCTGTGTACGTGGAACTTTTTGCTCCGCTTGTGCGGGGACGAAAAGGGGAATACTACCAGCTTCTCTACGACCTGTTGGGGCGGGGATACTCGGAAGTACTTGTTGACGGAGTAAGAAAAAAACTTCGCGAACAAATTATTCTTTCCAAAAACAAACGCCATGAAATAAGCGCGCTTGTCGACGCCATCAATATTGCCGATTTCGGAGAAAAGGAAAACCAAAAAAACGCGCTTGAACGTCTGAGTGAAGGACTTGAAAAATCTCTGCACGAGGCGCAGGGTCTTGTTGAAATCCGTTTTCGGGATTTCAAGGGGCAGACGAAAAAGGAAGAATCGTTTCTCATGTCCTCGAAATTTGCCTGTCCGAAGGACGGCTATTCATATCCGGAAATAGAACCGAGGCTGTTTTCTTTTAATTCTCCGTACGGGGCATGTGAAGCATGTAATGGCCTTGGCACCAAACATTTCTTCGGAGACGAACCATGTCCCACGTGCCTCGGCGCGCGTTTGCGCCCGGAAGCACTTCATGTTCTTATCGGAGGAAAAAATATTATCGAACTTGTCGCGCTTTCAATCAAAGATGCATCCGATTTTTTTTCCCGTCTTAAGATTTCCGCGAGGGAAAAAAATATTTCAAAAGTCGTTGTCAAAGAAATCGAATCCCGTCTCGAGTTCATGATAGATGTCGGTATCGATTATCTTTCCTTAGACCGTCGCGCGCATACGCTCTCGGGCGGCGAGGCACAACGTATTCGTCTGGCATCGCAGCTCGGAAGCGGGCTTGTCGGTGCTTTGTATGTTCTTGACGAGCCGACCATCGGACTCCATCAGCACGACAACGAGCGGCTTATAAAAACGCTTATTAATCTGCGCGACTTAGGTAATACGATTATCGTGGTTGAGCACGACGAGGACACGATTTATTCCTCGGATTATATCGTTGATATTGGGCCCGGGGCCGGTATCCATGGCGGGCAGATTGTCGTTTCCGGATGGCTTGACGAACTGCTTACCGCCAAAAAGAACGAATCCGAATCACTCACTCTTTCGTATCTTCGCGGTGAAAAAAACATCCCTATCCCCGAAAATCGCAGGACGCAGGACAAAGGGAAACTGACGGTCAAGGGTGGAAAAATTTTTAATATTAAAAATCTTAACGTCGAAATTCCTCTCGGAAAATTCGTCGCGGTAACGGGAGTTTCCGGTTCCGGAAAATCATCGTTTATGTACGAAATTCTTTATAAAAATCTTCAAGCCCGTCTCGAGCGCCGTTATCGGACCAATGACACGTTCAATTGTTCTTCCGTCGAAGGGACCGAATATCTTGGTCGGGCCATCCTTATAGACCAATCGCCCATCGGCAGAACACCGCGTTCCAATCCCGTGACATATACCGGTGCTTTTATCTTCATGCGTGAACTGTTTGCCGAAACCATCGAAGCTCGCGCACGGGGCTGGGGGCCGAGCAGATTTTCCTTTAATGTTACGGGCGGACGCTGCGAAACATGCCTCGGCGCGGGAACGATTGCCGTTGAAATGCATTTCTTGCCGACGGTATATGTGCCGTGCGACGTATGCCATGGAAAACGATTTATGAAAGAAACGCTTGAAGTCGAGTACAAAAAGAAAAATATCCACGAAGTATTGCAAATGACGGTCGAAGAAGGACTCGCTTTTTTTGAAGACATTCCGGCAATTTACGACAGGCTTAAAACATTAAACGATGTCGGGCTCGGCTATCTCGGACTCGGGCAGTCGGCAACGACGCTTTCGGGAGGAGAAGCACAACGCGTGAAAATTGCATCGGAATTGTATCGCCCGCATCTTACCAAAACCATTTACCTTCTCGATGAGCCGACCATCGGGCTTCATTATGAAGATGTAAGCAAACTCATAGAAATACTCAACCGCCTTGTCGATAAGGGAAATACGGTTGTTATCATTGAACATAATATGGACCTGATAAAAAATGCCGACCATATTCTTGATTTCGGACCGGAAGGAGGGGACAAGGGAGGTACTCTCGTCGCCAAAGGCACACCCGAAAATGTTGCCAATGCAGGCAAGTCGTATACGGGAACGTACCTGAGAAAATTATTCAACCGGCAAAAACGCTAATGACTTCCGAGCAATTCAAAAAAAAGAAACTACCGCGCCAACCCGGCGTGTATATGTTTATGTCCGGCTCAAAAATTCTCTACATCGGCAGGGCGACGTCTCTAAAAGAGCGTGTTTCAAGTTATTTTTCCAAAGACATAAACGATGCCCGCGGACCGATTATCGTTGCTATGGTTAAAAAAGCAGCGAGCATTAAAGTAACTCCGACAGACTCGGTGCTCGAAGCCCTACTTCTTGAAGCGCATCTCATCAAAACATGGAAGCCTCCGTACAATAGCAGGGAAAAAGACAATAAAAGTTTTAATTACATCGCCATAACAAAAGAAAATTTTCCGCGTGTTTCTTTGGTGCGGGGAAGACAACTGGAACGGGAAGAATCGTACCTTCATATTTTTGGTCCGTTTATAAACGGGGGACTCTTAAAAGACGCGATGAAGATTGTCCGGAAAATTTTTCCGTTCAGAGACAAATGTCTGCCCGCAACGGAAAGGGAATCGGGGAAACCGTGTTTTAACAGGCAAATCGGCTTATGTCCCGGAGTGTGCAGCGGAGAAATTTCACGGAAGGAATATGGGGCGCACATCCGGAACCTCTCCCTTTTCCTTTCGGGGAAAAAACAAAATCTTGTTTCTTCACTAAGGCGGGAAATGAAAAGATATGCCAAAGGACTTGAATTTGAAAAAGCGGAAAGAATAAAGAAAACTCTTTTTTCCCTTGAGCATATTCAGGACGTTGCGCTTATAAAACATGCCCGCGAAATGGCCTCGGGCGGACCCTCGGATGCATTTCGTATTGAGGCATACGATGTTGCTCACATTTCCGGAACCTCGGTTGTCGGTGTAATGACCGTTATGGAAAACGGGGAAGTGAAAAAAAGCGATTACAGAAAATTCAAAGTGAAAAGCGCCCGTGTGGACGACACAAAATCACTCAAGGAAATTCTTACGCGGCGTTTCGGACATCCCGAATGGCCATCCCCGCGGTTGATTGTTGTTGATGGGGGCGTTGCACAAAGAAATATGGCGCTCAAAACGCTTTCCGAACTGAATATGCATGTTCCCGTTGTGGCGGTGGTGAAAGATGAACACCATAAGCCGAAAAATATTCTGGGAAACGGACGTATGGTTCAAGAAAGAAAAAGAGAAATTTTACTTATAAATTCCGAAGCGCATCGTTTTGCTATCTCATACCACCGGTTTTTACGGGGGAAATAGGCATTGACAACTGCCAAATATCTGTGTTATTATATCGTTTCTTAGCATATTATCGTTCCAGAGAGAACGAATGGTTAAGGGGAGGGGGAAAATTGAAGCCCGCGTCTATCATAGACGGCATTCCGGTCAGTTCACGGGTAGTTGAGAATGCTATTTGCTCGACATCGGGAACATTGAATAAATCCCGTCGAGACAAGTGCGGGCTTCTCCCCCAAAATAATCTGCGGATACCGCAGTTCACATACAAGACCAATCGCACGCGATTGGTCTTTTCTTTTGAGAAAAATCGGATGAACGTAGTGGTATAATTTCATCATGCCTAAAATCGTTGTCGGCGTTCTCCGAGGAGGACCTTCAAGCGAATATGAAGTCTCTTTAAAAACGGGGGCGAGCGTGCTTACCCACCTTCCGGAAAAATATGTCGGACACGACATTTTTATTTCTCGCGATGGCACATGGCATAGCCAAGGCGTGCCGCGGCCACTTTCAAAAATCGTCAAAAAAGTCGACGTTGTTTTTAACGCTTTACACGGTTCCTACGGAGAAGACGGCAAGGTTCAGCGCTTGCTTGAACACTTCGGCGTGCCGTACACGGGTTCGGGTCCTCTCGCGTCTGCGGTGGGAATGAATAAGATGCTCACTAAAAAAGTTTACAGCGCGCACGGGCTAAAAACTCCCCAACATGTTTTTCTCAGAGGAAAAGATGCGGATGATGCCGGGCTTATAGAAATTTTCAGGACATTTCCTCACCCGTATGTTGTTAAACCGACAAATGCCGGCTCTTCGGTCGGTGTGAGTATCGTAAGAAGTTTTCCGGATTTTAAAACAGCAGTGAAGAAAGCACTTGAACATTCGTCCGCTGTTCTTATTGAAGAACTGATTTCCGGAAGAGAAGCGACATGCGGCGTGATTGAAAACTTCAGAGGGAAAAAAATACACGCTCTTTCTCCCATAGAAATCATTCACCCCTCAAAAAATCAATTTTTTGATTATGAAGCCAAATATGGCGGGGAGAGCAGGGAAATCTGTCCGGCCAATTTTACTTTGAAAGTAAAAGAAGAAATCCAAAATGTTGCGACCATTGCCCACAACGCTCTCCATCTCCGGCACTATTCGCGCTCCGATTTTATTATTTCCCCCAAAGGTGTGTATATTCTCGAAACAAACACCCTTCCGGGATTGACTCCTCAATCGCTGGTTCCCAAAGCGCTTGAAGCGGGAGGTACGAAATTTCCGGACTTTCTCGACCATCTCATTACCCTTGCCTTAAGCCGCAAATAGGGTAGAATTTGGGCAATCCCCCTTAAGGGATTTTTTCAAATCAGTATACGTCGGGCCCTTAGCTTAGTTGGTAGAGCGCCTCATTTGCAATGAGGAGGTCAGCGGTTCGAATCCGCTAGGGTCCACCAAACAGAGAAAGCCTGCATTGTTGCAGGTTTTTTCGTTTGGTGGAAAGCGGAGCCATGTTTTTACAGTAGCAAAAACAGGCGAGCTAGGGTCGTGGAATTTTGTGTGCGACGGCACACAAAATATCCCTGACCACACCGAGCCGGGGTGAGAAGCGAATACATGAAGCTTCGCAAGACCGGACTGAACGAAGGTGAAGGAGGTGGGCTCGCAGGTTTTGCCAGTGGGCAAAAACCTGTGAGGTAAGATTTTTCCATCAGGAAGTTTTTCGTGTCCGTAGGTTTGACAATTAGAATGAGTTAGGCTCTAATTGTCTGCAGAAGGTATCTCTTTGAAAGGAGGCTTCTATGCTTGCTACTAAAGCAATCGAACGTGAAGTTTTTCAAAAAGGGGATCCAATAACAATATTGTTCGCCGGGACGGTTAGATTAAAGGGTGTAGTAAAAGAAGATCTCGGGAAAAAAGTGCGGGTGACATTACATACCCCTATTTTAATCAGAGAAAAAGTGGTTTTTCAAAGTGGCATTTTGGGGGTGAGTTATTCCTACGAAGCTCCTCTCAAAGAAGACTTTACCCGCGAAGTCGAAGTAAGTCCCGACTGTATCAATGTGTAAAGTGTGTGAAAAATGAAAAAAGGCCTTGCGAATTTCGCAAGGCCTTTTGTTTGAACAATTACTTCAAAACACAAAAACGTGAAAGGGATTTTATAATAGCCACTTTCTCGTCAGGGAACATACGTATCCCGTCTTCGGGTTTGAACGCCCTGTCTTCGTAAGAAAATGAACCATCGGTTCGATATGCGCGCATATCCCTGACCTTTTCCATATCTTCCAGGGTGAAAGGAACAAGGTGGGTTTTTTGCATTATAAGGATGACTTTAGGCCAGGGAATTACGGACATAAAAATTACTTTTTGGTAATCGTCGAACACCTGTGTTTTATGTACCTCCTCGAGATTGGTAAGAAAACCAAGCCCGGTTTCCTCTCCAAACTCCCGCAAGGCACACTGGTGGAAATTCCCATTATCGACTGACTCCATTTTTCCCACGGCCGTAATCTGATATCCCCCGGCCCATGACTCAAAGTCTCCTTTCTCGGAATTCCACAAAGGCCGTTTGGAAAGAAATGCGTACCACTCCCTGTTGATTTCGGACAAGACAACTATTCCAGCAAACAATTTCATTACGCGCCTCCTTTTTTGAGATGGTATTTAATCCCACATCTTTCAAATTCTAGTCCTAATTATACCATATAAAATGATAAATGACAATTTATTATTTCACCTTTTTCATATTTTGCTGTATTATCCTTACATTGAAAGATAGGGCGGATAGTTCAGTTGGTTAGAACGTACGGTTCACATCCGTAAGGTCACAGGTTCGAATCCTGTTCCGCCCACAGCGCGGAATGTGGAAAATTCTTTTTAGAGTCGGGATGTAGTGTAACGGTAACATGCACGCTTCGGGGTTAATTTTAGTGTCGGGATGTAGTGTAACGGTAACATGCACGCTTCGGGTGCGTGAGACTCCGGGTTCAAATCCCGGCATCCCGACACTGGGATTAACCGGAAGTCCGGGGGACTTCCGAGGCTCGAAGAGGTGAGACTCCGGGTGAGATATGCTGGGGGCATATCGCAAGACCTTTTGAGATAATTTCTGAATTATCCAAAAGGTGTACAGAATCTGTAAGATTCAAATCCCGGCATCCCGACTCTGAAAAGAAGGGCCTGTAGTAAAGTGGTATTACACAGCATTCGCATTGCTGAGGCGGGGGTTCGATTCCCCCCAGGTCCACCAAACGGGCTGTAGTACAACGGTAGTATATACGCATGGGGTGCGTATGACCCGGGTTCAACTCCCGGCAGCCCGATAGTTGAGAGCGTTGTTTTTATTTGTTTAAATGAAACTTGTTACGGGCCTATAGTATAGTAGTAGAACGCTTCCATGGCATGGATGAGGCGGGGGTGCGATTCCCCCTAGGTCCACAAAAACTAGACACCGGCTTTATGTCGGTTGTTTTGTTTCTGTCGCGAAGCGTTGGGGAATCACAAGATGAAGCAAGCGCAAGCGTGCGAGCTGAGGTCGCGGAAATTGCTAGTAAATAAATATCTGTAACCGATTTCCTACGGATCTACATCGACCGGAAAACTTGTGTTTTTGGACAAGAACGTTACTGTTCAATAATCTTTTTTGCACCGCCCCGTGAGACAGGCACAGCCGCCATCTCACGGGGCTTTTTCTTTTCAAAAAATATTAAGTGCTGTGTTACAATAGGGGGAATGGAAGAATCTATAATCGGTTTTCCGGAACAATTTTCTTTTCACCCAGTCATTGAAAATGCAGACGCGCTCCGTCCGGCGGAACATTTTATTTTATGCGGCATGGGCGGTTCCCATCTTGCCGCGGGGCTCATAAAACTGTACGACCCGACGCTCAATCTTTCGGTTCACTATGACTATGCATTGCCTCAATACCCGCACGCGAAATTGAAAGAAGGCCTTCTTATCGCCAGTTCGTTTTCCGGAAATACCGTTGAAACGATTGATTTTGCACAAAAAGCCTTTGACCAGAAACTCAATCTGATAATTATCGCGTCCGGAGGAAAACTTCTCGAATTTGCGAAAATAAACAATATACCGTATATCGCTCTTCCGGCCGTGCGTATTCAGCCGAGAAACGCCGTCGGGTATTCGTTGCTTGCCCTTGCCGAAGCGACATCGAATAAAATGCTTCTTAATACGTTATGGGGCATGCGGGGGAACTTGGATGCCATGCGGTTTAAGCAGGACGGAGAAATGCTTGCCGAAAAGTTGCAGGGAAAGGTTCCGGTGATTTATTCCTCAAATAACAACCACTCACTTGCATACAATTGGAAAATAAAATTTAACGAAACCGCGAAAATCCCCGCCTTTTTCAATATGTTTCCGGAACTCAATCACAATGAGCTCGCGGGTTTTGACACGACCGAAGAAAAAAAAGCACTCATGCGTCCGTTTCATTTTATTTTTCTTCGGGATTCCAACGACCATCCTGCAATCATAAAAAGAATGGACATCGCGAAAGACTTGTATCTTACGCGGGGTTTCGATGTGGAGGAGGTGATGCTTACGGGCTCGCATGTCCTTGAAAAAGCATTCAACTCGATTTTTCTTGCGGACTGGACGGCATTTTCCCTTGCTTCTTTTTACGGCGTTGACCCGGAACAAGTGCCTCTCATTGAGGAATTCAAAAGTCTTATCGCATAAAACATGTACATGCTTTTCGACATTGGCGGAACAAAGATGCGTATCGCCGTCTCCGACGGGGGCCGTCAACTTGGAGAATATAAAATCGTTGAAACCCCGAAAGACTTTAACGAAGGAATGTCGCGGTTTGCATCCGTCGTCGCGGAATTAACTCACGGAAAAAAAGCCCAGGGCGCCGCGGGAGGTATCGCGGGCACTTTCTTGAAAGAAAAAAAAGAACTTGTCCGTTCTCCCCATTTGCGCGCATGGGTGGGAAAGCCCATTCAGGAAGAGTTGGAGAAAATTATCGGAGGAAAAGTGTTTATTGAAAACGATGCGGCTATTGTGGGGTTGGGAGAAGCGTTATACGGGGCGGGCAAAGGACACAATATTGTCGTATATGTCACTGTAAGCACCGGTGTCGGCGGAGCGCGCATTGTCAAAGGAATTATCGACCCTTCAACTGCCGGTTTTGAACCCGGACATCAGGTCATAGATATCGCTTCGGCCATTGACCCAGTTGATAATCCTAACGGTACGCTTGAGAATTTCATATCTGGTTCGGCTATGGAAAAACGGTTCGGTGTTCCTCCGTGGGAAGTTACCGACAAGCATGCGTGGGAAGAAATGGCGGAGTGGCTGGCCTACGGTCTTTTCAACACCACATTATATTGGTCCCCTGAGGTCATCGTTTTGGGCGGCCCCATGATAGTCGGGCGTCCGGGCATCGATGTTCATCTGACGACGCTGTATCTAAAGAAACTTCTTGAAGAGTTTTCATATATGCCCCTTATCAAAAAGGCACAGCTTGAATCTATCGGAGGCCTCTACGGGGCGCTTGCCCATTTGAACAGAGTAATAAGATAGTGTAGTCTTTGAAGACTATTAAGATAAAAATATCGCCCATTATGTTTGGAAATTTTTTGCTTAAACAATTTATCAAATCAAAACTGAAAGGGGTGCCCGATTCCGAAATCGACAGACTTATTTCCATTGTTGAAAAAAACCCCGATTTTTTCAAAAAAGTCGCTACCGAAGTGGAACAGAAGGTAAAAGGAGGACAAGACCAGAGCGCGGCGATGGCCGAGGTTATGAAAAAATACGAATCGGAATTGAAAAATATCGCCCACTAAATCATTTATCATGCTTTCAATCGGAATTGTCGGGCTTCCAAATGTCGGAAAATCAACGTTGTTTAACGCGCTGACCCTCAAGTCTGTTCCCGCGGAAAACTTTCCTTTTTGCACCATTGACCCATCGGTAGGCATTGTTGCCGTGCCGGACGAACGGTTGTGGAAACTTACAACATTCAGCACATCGGCAAAAACCATTCCTGCCGCCATTGAATTTGTCGATATTGCCGGGCTTGTCAAAGGAGCCTCGGAAGGCGAAGGCCTTGGCAACCAATTCTTAAGTCACATCAGGGAGGTTGATGCCATTGCGGAAGTGGTGCGTATTTTTGAAGACCAAAACATCATTCACGTTGACGGGAAAATCCAGCCGCTGTCCGACATTGAAACAATCAATCTCGAGCTTGTTTTGGCAGATTTGCAGACGGTTACGAAACGTAAGGGAAGTATTGAAAAAGACGCACGGCGAGGAGACAAAGTCGCGCTCATCGAATCGGGGGTATTGAATAAAATCGAGCCGGTTCTTAAAGAGGGGAAACCCGTTTCCACGCTCCAGTTTACGGAAGAAGAAAAACCCGTGCTTAGAAATCTTCACCTTCTGACCTCAAAACCGATTATGTATGTTCTCAACAAAAAAGGCGGGGGAACGAACCTTGATGAACTGAAAGACGAGCGCTGGACGGCACTTTTAAAGTTTTTTGAAGACACTAACGCCAAGTGGACGATTGCCGACGCAAAAATCGAGGACGAACTCAAAGAACTTGTTGGAGAAGAAAAAGAAACGTTCCGCAAGGAACTTGGGGGAAAAGATGACGGTATCGACACGCTCATCAAAAAGGGATACGAATTGCTGAATCTCATTACGTTTTTTACCACGGGAGAAGACGAAAGCCGCGCATGGACGATACGCCGCGATTCAAAAGCGCCCGTTGCGGGCGCCGCAATCCATACCGACTTTCAGCACAGATTCATTTGTGCCGAAGTCATTCCGTGGAACACGCTTCTCGAAGCCGGCTCATACGGCACCGCCCGGGAAAAAGGCCTTCTGCGCACCGAAGGGAAGGAATATGTCGTTAAAGATGGTGATGTGATTGAGTTCAAAATTGGTGCGTAGCTTGCTTACGTACCCTTTTTTTATCGTTAAAAAAGGAATATACTATACGTATATTCAATAAGTAATTACTATGGATACAACGCAGCCAACACAAAAACCCCGTACAACAGCCGCCGACTTCTTTCTCCATCTCGGAGTTATTGTCGCCTTGTACGTAACGGTAATCAGTTTTCTCAATCTCGTTTTCAGCCTTATTAACTATGTATATCCGAACTTGCCGCTTGAACAGGGGGTTCCGACAAGCGACCTGAGTATCCCCGTGTCTGCGCTTGTTATTTTTGCCCCGTTGTACATTTTTCTTTCATGGCTTCTCAATAAGCAATATGGCACCAACCCTTACAAGCGTGAGTTGGGAGTGCGAAAATGGCTGGTGTATCTTACGCTTTTTATCTCCGGTCTGGCGATTGCTATCGACCTTGTTGTTCTGGTGTACAGTTTCGTGAGCGGAGAATTAATCACTCTCGGTTTCCTCCTTAAGGTCTTGTCGGTCTTTACTGTTTTAGTCGCCGTTTTTTGGTATCATATTGCCGATTTGAAGGACAAAATAAACGCATCACAAAACAAAAAACTCGCAATTGCTCTTTCCGTTGTCATTATCGGCTTCATTTGTTTGAGTTTTGCCATTATGGGCTCGCCGTTTAAGCAAAGACTTCTGAAAATCGACGGTCGTCGAGTTTCCGACTTGCAAAACATTCAATATCAAGTGCTTAACTACTGGCAGTCAAAAGAGAAATTACCGACAACACTTGATGACCTTGTCGATTCTCTTTCGTACAACAAGGTTCCTGTCGACCCTGCTACCCAGTCCCAATATGAATATCGTGCAATTCCGCCCTTTTCCTTCGAATTGTGTGCTACCTTTGATCTTCCAAGTGAGGAAAGTGTAAAAAGTATTGCACAGCCCGAGTTTGTCAGCGACTATGAATTTGAAAACTGGAAGCATGAAAAGGGAAGAACCTGCTTTGAACGCACTATTGACCCGGACAGGTATCCTCCGTATACCAAAGTAAGATAGCTAAAAGAAGAGAAAGCGGCGGGAAAATCGCCGCTTTTTTCTGTATACTAGAGCAATATGGCGCAGGAATATAACCATTTGTCCATAGAAAAAAAATGGCGGGAGAAATGGGCAAAAGAAAAAATCTATAAAACAACGGAATTAGGTGACAAGCCAAAAGCCTATATTTTGGACATGTTCCCATACCCTTCAGGTGTGGGACTTCATGTCGGGCACCCAAAGGGCTACATTGCAACCGATATCTACTCACGTTTCAAGCATATGAACGGCTTCAATGTCCTGCATCCAATGGGGTGGGACGCATTCGGTTTGCCCGCGGAAGAATATGCCATTAAAAACAAAATTCATCCGCGCGTTGCCGTAGAGCAAAATATCAAACGCTACAAAGAACAGCTGGAAATTCTCGGATTCAATTATGACTGGGAGCGGGAAATCGATACTACCGACCCGAAATACTATAAATGGACGCAATGGATTTTTCTGCAGATGTTTAAAGACGGTCTTGCTTTCGAGTCGCACGAGCCGATTAACTGGTGTCCGTCATGTAAAACAGGTCTTGCTAACGAAGACCTGGAAGGAGGAAAGTGCGAACGCTGCGGTTCGATTGTCGAAAAACGTCCGATTCGCCAGTGGGTCTTGAAAATCACCGATTATGCGGAAGATTTGCTTGCCGACCTGAAAGATTTGGCATGGCCCGAATCCATAAAAGAATCCCAGCGAAACTGGATAGGGAAAAGTGAGGGAGCGGAATTTGACTTCGAACTTGTGGATATTCCCGGCCAGCCCGATGGCAAACATAAGGTAAAAGTATTCACTACACGCCCCGACACGCTGTTCGGTGCGACCTTTGTAGCGATTTCCGCAGCGCGAGCGAAACTCTGGCTTGATATCGGCTGGAAAGCGAGCGAAGAAATAAAAAAATTCATCGAAAAAACTCTTGCCAAGGAAGCGGTTCGCGCGCTTAATGAAGTTCCGGAGAAGGAGGGAATGTTTACGGGCATATACGCAAAAAATCCCGCGAACAGAGAAAAAATTCCCGTATGGATTGCGAATTACGTTCTCTCGGATTATGGAAGCGGGGTAATTATGGCAGTACCCGCCCACGATGAGCGTGATTTTGAGTTCGCCAAGAAATTCTCTATAGAAATTCGTCCTGTTGTTCTTTCAGGGGGTAGCGTCCAAATAGGTTGGACCATGGAAAAATATGCTGAAGAATGGAATGACCACTACGCTAAAAATGGCAAACTTTGGAATTCAGGTGAGTTTACTGGCATGGAAAGTGAGGAAGCGAAAAAGGAAATTATAAAGTTTGCAAAAGGAAAAGAAAAAATTCAGTACAAACTCAAAGATTGGGTATTCTCCCGTCAGCGATATTGGGGTGAACCTATTCCTCTCATCCATTGCAAAAAATGTGGTGTAGTTCCCGTGCCTGAAAAAGATTTGCCGGTGGAATTGCCTGATGTGAAGTACTACGAACCGACCGGAACGGGGGAATCACCTCTCGCAAACATTTCAGAGTGGGTGAATGTGAAATGTCCGAAATGCGGCGGGGAAGCCAAGCGCGAAACAAATACAATGCCGCAGTGGGCCGGCTCGTGCTGGTACTACCTGCGCTACATGGACCCGAAAAATGACAAGGCGCTCGTTGACCCCAAAAAGGAAAAACACTGGGCTCCTGTGGACATGTATGTGGGAGGTACAGAACATGCCACGCGTCACCTTATCTATGCCCGTTTTTGGCATAAGTTTCTCTATAAAATAGGCGCAGTAAGCACCAAAGAGCCCTTCATAGCCCTTCGCAACCAAGGCCTTATCATGGGTACGGACGGACGAAAAATGAGTAAGCGGTTCGGAAATGTCGTTAATCCCGACGATATAGTTGCGCAATTCGGCGCGGACACCATGCGTGTATATGAAATGTTTATGGGTCCGTTTGAAGCGTCAATCTCATGGAGTACGGACAATCTCGTGGGCTCACGGCGTTTCGTTGAGCGTGTCTGGAATCTCGCGCAAAAAGTTTCAAAAGAAGGAACCGTTTCGGACGAAACTCTTTTCAACCGTACCGTAAAGCAGGTGACCGAGGATATAGAAAATTTTCGTTTTAATACCGTCATATCGGACATGATGATATTGTTGAATTCTCTTGAAAAAGAAGAAAAAATTCCGCAAGCGATTTTTGAAACATTTATTACCCTTCTGTCTCCGGTTGCTCCACATATCACCGAGGAATTATGGCAGGCCTTGGGCTACCAAACCTCAATCCATCTTCAGCCGTGGCCGACATTTGACGTTGCAAAACTCGTATCCGAAACGGCCACAATTGCCGTGCAGGTAAACGGAAAAATCAGGGGGGAATGCACTGTCTCAAACACCGCAACAGAAGATGAAATTAAAACACAGGCACTTTCTTTAGAGTCCGTAAAAAAATGGACGGAAGGCAAGGAGATTAAAAAGACCATTTTCATAAAAGGAAAACTCATCAGTTTTGTTGTTTGACCTGTTTTCTTCGCGTTTGAGCGAGAATCCACTTTTTCCAAACCTTGCGGAGTCCGGAAAGTATGAGCAGAGAAAAATCCAACAGGATTTTATCGTGTTTGGAAAAAGTGGGTTGGAGCGGGCATTTGACATTTCCTTGACTTTCTTTTAGTGTAGTGATACAACGTAGTGAATAAATAAACCTATTGAACATGTCCGAAAAAATTACAGTAGCGTTTAAGCCCAAACAAGTTGTCAAAAAACTCCTTGCTGTTCTCGTTCCCAGGGCAAAAGACGTCATTGTAAGTCGTTATGGTCTCGGAAATGAAAGCGCCCGTCTTACTCTCGAAGCTATCGGGAAAAAATACAACATTACCCGCGAGCGCGTGCGACAAATAGAAAACTACTCTCTCGACCACATTCGAAAATCCAAGGAATACAAAGAAACCCTTCCGGTTTTTGAAGAGCTCAAGGAATCCATGCATTTAATGGGCGGACTTGTTCCGGAAGAAGAATTTTTAACGACGCTTGCCAAGGACAAGAGTACCCAAAACCATATCCACTTCCTTTTAGTTGTCGGTGAACATTTTACCCGTTACAAAGAAGATGACCACTTTAAAACCCGTTGGCACGTCGACAATGAACTTGCCGAACAGGTGCACGGGTCTTTGAAGAAATTGTACGAAAATCTTTCCGACGATGACCTCATATCGGATCCAGACTTTATCGAATCTTTTCTGGAACAACTCCATGAGCTCGCCGAAAAATATAAAAGTGATGAAATCATGAAGCGCTGGCTTTCGCTTTCAAAGAAAATCGGACGCAATCCTCTTGGCGAATGGGGCAAATCAAGTTCCTCAAATATCAATGCCCGCGGTATGCGCGACTATGCATTCCTGGTTATCCGTAAACACGGTTCACCAATTCATTTTCGAGAAGTAGCCGAAGCAATTACCAAAATTTTCAATAAAAAGGCCCACGTTGCGACGACCCACAACGAACTTATCAAAGATTCCCGTTTTGTTCTTGTCGGCCGCGGCTTGTACGCCCTTTCCGAATGGGGATATATGAGTGGTGTCGTTAAAGATGTTATTCGCAAAGTGCTTGAGAAAAACGGCCCTCTTACCAAGCAGGAAATTATCGACAAGGTCTTGAAGGAACGATATGTTAAAGAAAACACCATTGTCGTTAATCTTCAGAATCCGAAGTTTTTCAAAAAAGACACCCAAGGCCGCTACGCTCTCGCCAAATAATTAAATCTACACCCATAGGTTTTTAGACGGTGCAGCTTACCCCCTTTTGGGGGTTTTTCCTTGTCTTTTTCATAATGTATACTTAAAACGTGCTATTTGAACAATTCACGTCGTCATTCGGAGACAGCATCTCACAAGCGCTCGATATTTTGCGTCGAACCGTATTCGTGTGGCTTCCGATTCTTTCGGGAACCGCGCTTTTTCATACGTGGATAAACTACATACGCGCGCGTTGGATACGTGAACAGGGCACCGTGTTGCTTGAAATCAAGCTTCCGACCGAAATTTTCCGCTCACCGGCGGCAATGGAGCTGGTGCTCACCCAGTTGTATCAGGCGGCAAATCCCACATATATTGACGCATATCTTATAGGAAAAGTGCGTCCGTGGTTTTCTCTTGAACTTGTTTCTCTCGGCGGGGAAGTCCATTTTTACATTTGGGGGCACCGAAAGTTCAAAAAATTCATTGAAAATCATATTTATGCCCAATATCCGAATGTGGAAATTTACGAGGTTGAGGATTATGCGAAAAGATTTCCTTTCGACCCCGAAAACTATCCTTTTTGGGCCACCTATTTCAAACTTACCAAGGCTGATGCCTATCCGCTAAAAACCTATATCGAATACGGCCTCGATAAAGACCCAAAGGAAGAATTTAAAATCGACCCCATCACGTCGCTTATTGAATATCTCGGAGGGCTCAGGAAGGGAGAGCAGGCGTGGATTCAGATTCTTATCCGGGCCCACAGAAAAGAAGGATTGAAAGATTTACGGCTTGCAAGACCCGACTGGCAAAAAGACATTGAAAAAGAAATAAAAAAAATTATGACGGAAGCAGTGGTGGACGAAGAAAAGCAAATGCCTTCCCTCATGCTTCTTGATGAGGAGCAGAGGAATCTTATTACTGCGATGCGTCGTAACATGGGAAAGTTTGCGTTTGATTCGATTGTGCGGGGTTTTTATCTTGCCGAAAAACCTTCCTTTGACGGCAGTAATATCAGTGGTTTGATAAGCAGTGTCAGGCAATTCAGCTCAAATACCCGCAACGGATTCAAGCTCGGAAAATTCAGCGCCTTTGAGTATCCATGGCAAGACTTTCAGAATATGCGCCGCCGTGTTATCGAGAGAAAAATGCTTGATTCCTATAAGCACCGTTCTTTCTTCTATCCTCCCCACACGCATTTCCGCGCCCAGCCTTACATTCTGACGACGGAAGAACTCGCAACGATGTTCCACTTCCCGGGCAAAGTTGTCGGCACTCCGACGGTCACTCGTATTACTTCAAAGAAAGCCGAAGCGCCTTCAAATCTTCCTATATAAATTTCCTCGCTCATGCGCTTTTCTTTCCCCGACATTTCAAAATTTTTTATTTCGACATTTCTGCCAGCGGTACGAAATGTTTTTAATCTGTTCTTTTTGTGGATAAAGCGAAATGACACCGCGCTTATCAAAGGTGCCGTGGCGGTTGTGCTTACTTACGCTCTTTTCTACGCGTCATTTTTCAGCGCTCCTCGGGAATTTCCCGCGCAAGCGATTACAACGATTGAAGACGGGAAAACGCTCAATCAGGTGTCTATGTTTTTTGCCGAACAAAACATTATCCGTTCTCCGTTCTGGCTTAAAGTATTTGTGACCGTATTCGGGGGGGACAAGCGTATTTATGCCGGCGATTATTTTTTCAAAGATCCTTCTTCCGTCATTACCGTCGCCCGTCGCATCACAAGCGACGACCACGGCCTCACTTCGACTCGCATGACAATCCCCGAGGGCCTCAATGTATTCGAAATTGCGGATTTGGTGGCCAAAAAGTTTAAGAAATTCGACCCGGAAAAATTTATCGCCATCGCGCCCGAAGGCTACCTTTTCCCTGACACATATTTTTTTCTTCAAAACGTCGAAGCTGAGTTTGTCGTAGCGGCCATGAAAAAAAACTTTGATGAAAAAATTCAAGGGATTATGCCCCGGATAGAAGAGTTCGGGCGTCCGTTTGAGGACGTGATTATCATGGCCTCAATCATAGAAACCGAAGCGCGACAAAAAAATACCCGGCGTATGATTTCCGATATCTTGTGGCGTCGCATCGATATCGGTATGCCTCTTCAAGTCGATGTTTCCTTTAAATACGTTAACGGCAAGGTAACGCCTGATTTGACGCTTGACGATTTGGAAATCGATTCGCCGTACAATACGTATAGATACGCCGGGTTGCCTCCGACGCCCATTGCAAATCCCGGTCTTGGGGCGATTGAAGCGGCGGTTACTCCCATTAAAAGCAGTTATCTGTATTTTCTTTCCGGTCACGACGGCGTAATGCATTATGCCCGCACGTTCGAGGAACATAAACAAAATCGGCGACTCTATCTTGATAGGTAATATTTTCCTTTGCGCTCCCGCCGGTCTTGTGTAAACTAACGGCTACATGGAGAAGCGAAATAAAAAAGTTTTTGTAGGCATGTCGGGCGGGGTGGACAGCTCCGTTTCCGCCGCATTGCTTAAGAAAGCCGGCTATGACATCACGGGCGTGTTCATCAAAGTATGGCATCCGGATTTCCTGCCGTGCGATTGGAAAGAAGAACGCAGGGATACGATGCGTGTCTGCGCCGCTCTCAATATTCCTTTTCTCACCTTTGATTTTGAAGAAGAATACAAGCGCGAGGTGGTGGATTATATGCTCTCGGAATACAAACGGGGAAGGACACCGAACCCCGATGTTATGTGCAACCGCTATATTAAATTCGGCTCATTCCTAAAAAAAGCGAAAACGATGGGCGCGGATATGATTGCCACCGGCCACTACGCCATTCGCGAGGAAGTAGGCAAGGGGTCACAGAAAGTTTTCCTTCTCAAGGAATCAAAAGATAAGGAAAAAGACCAATCGTATTTTTTATGGACACTGGGCCAAGAAGAACTTTCCCAAAGCCTGTTTCCTGTCGGTGGGTATGAAAAAAAGGAAGTACGTGCGCTTGCACAGAAGTTCAATCTTCCCACATTCGAAAAAAAAGACAGCCAGGGATTGTGCTTCTTGGGGAAAATTGATTTTCGGGAATTCTTGGCCGCCTATCTTCCCGTAAAGCGGGGGCATGTCGTCAACCTTAAGGAAGAAATTATCGGTATCCATGATGGCGTGCATCTGTATACCATTGGACAGCGCCATGGTTTTACCATAACGAAAAAAGGCACCTCCGATACCCCTTTATATGTAATTGATAAAGACGTGGCCAAAAACAGGCTCATTGTTTCCGACAAGAAAGAAGCGATTTATGAAACAGTCAAAACAAAAAAAGTTACACTTTCCGATACGCACTGGGTTTCCGGCGCATTTCCTTCGCTGAATCGGGATTATAATATCCGTTTCCGTTATCACCAAAAACCGATATCGGGATTTTTGACAAAAGAGGGGAGGAAAACCGTCGCGGTTTTTAAAACCTCTCAGGATAGCGTGGCCCTCGGGCAATCGCTGGTTTTTTATACGAAGGACGACGTATGCCTTGGTGGCGGGGTTGTCGATAGGATTGCCTAAAGCCGTTGGACTGTTTCATGTGTTTTTAGACTTTCGCTTTCGCGGTATAATGATGGTCATATGAACGGAAACATTTATGTTATCAAGGCGCACGGGGACAAAGAACTTTTTGCGCCCGAAAAACTTATACGCTCCTTAAAAAACTCCGGTGCTTCCGACGAGATGGCTTCCGATGTTTTGAAGTCCATCGAAAGCTTGCTTCAGGATGGGATGAAGACTTCCGATATTTACCGTCTCGCGTTTTCTTTGTTGCATAAGAAAGAAAGGGTGGCGGCGATGCGATATTCTCTTAAACGGGCGCTTATGGACCTTGGGCCGAGCGGCTTTCCGTTCGAAAATTTTCTTTCAGAGGTTTTCAAGCGGAAAGGTTTTACCGTTGAGCGCGACATGATTGTTTCGGGGAATTGCGTTGACCATGAGGTCGACCTTGTGATTTCTTCTCCGGAAAAAAGAATCATGGTTGAGGTTAAATTTCATAATGAAATCGGCATCAAGTCGGATGTGAAAGTCGCACTGTACGTTGCCGCCCGGTTTGAAGATATTTTTATAAAACAAGGAGGGCCGACCGACACGAAAAAAGAAGAGGGCTGGCTTATCACCAACACAAAATTTACCCAGGCGGCTATCGAGTACGGAATGTGCAAAGGACTGACAATGATAGGGTGGAATTATCCTTCCAAAGGAAATCTCCAACAACTCATTGAAGAAAGCGGCCTCCATCCTTTGACGTGTCTTTCAACATTGACCACGTCGCAAAAGCAAACCCTCCTCTCCGAAGGTGTCGTGCTGTGCCGCGATGTTGTTGACCACCCGCGCCTTCCGTCTCTTGGCGTAAATGATGCCAAACTTAAGAAAGTTATTGACGAGGCGCGTTCTCTCTGCGGTATTTAAAACATATGTCTCCACTGCCCTACAACGCCAAAAGAAAAAAAATTACTTTCAACCCCGAAAGCAATGCCGCTCACCGGCTTAGCCGCTCAAAAGTGGATTTGTTTTTTGAATGTCCGCGTTGTTTTTATCTGAATGAAATTCTAGGTATCGGGCGTCCGTCCATGCCCCCGTTTACGTTAAATGTCGCGGTTGACCATCTGTTGAAAAAGGAATTTGATGTCCATAGGACGGAAGGGACCGCGCACCCGCTTATGAAAGAGTATGGAATCGATGCTGTCCCTTTCAACGACCAAAAAATCGAAGAATGGCGAAATAATTTCAAAGGAGTAACCCGTTTCCACAAGGAAACCAACCTGACTTTTTTTGGAGCCGTTGACGATGTGTGGGTTAATCCGAAAGGGGAATTGATTGTCGTTGATTATAAAGCGACAAGTAAAGCGGGTAAAATTGATCTTTCCGGCGGGTGGGGCCCGCAATACAAACGGCAGATTGAATTTTATCAATGGCTTTTGCGCGGCAATGACTACCGGGTTTCCAATACGGGATATTTTGTTTACGCAAACGGCATTAAAGACAGAGCGGTGTTTGATAAAAAACTTGAATTTGAAGTGGAAATCATTTCTCATACCGGAGACGATTCGTGGATTGAAAAAACCGTAACGGATGTCAAATCGTGCCTTCTGCAAAAAATGTTGCCGGAAGCGGGAGAACTGTGTGAACACTGTTCATATCGCGAATCCGCCGGAAAAGCCATTCGGGGCTTGTACGGGCAAAAAATCGATGAAAAAAAAGACGATGACACAAAATCGGGCCGCCTCTTTTAGACATAGGGTTTTTGCGGTTGTAAAGAACATTCCTGCGGGCAAAACGCTTTCTTACAAACAAGTGGCGCAAAGGGCGGGCCATCCGAAAAGTTTCAGAGCGGTGGGGAATGTGCTCAACGGCAATTACGACCCGGATATTCCATGCCATCGGGTTATCCGTTCCGACGGCACGATAGGAGGATATAACAGGGGCAACAAAGAGAAAATCAAAAAACTTCGCGAGGAGGGCGCGCTTATATGACAGAGGAAAATAAAGAAAAAACACCGCTTTTAAAACAGATTCGTGACGAGGTAGTCAAACTTTCCGCCTCGCCTCTTTATTCGGAGCGGGTAAAAAATAAAGTTTTCCCCGTTATCGGCGAAGGAAGTCATGATGCGTGCATTATGTTTGTCGGGGAAGCGCCGGGAAGAAATGAGGCCGCAACAGGAAGGCCGTTTTGCGGGGCGGCGGGAAAACTGTTGGATGAGATGCTTGCGTCAATCAATATTCCCCGCACGGACGTGTATATCACAAATATCGTCAAAGACAGACCCACGGAAAATCGCGATCCAACTCCGCAGGAAATTGAGATATACGCGCCGTTTCTTGACCGGCAGATAGACATCATTCAGCCGAAAGTCATAGCGACCCTTGGCCGTTTCTCAATGGCATATCTTTTCAATAAATTCGGTCTTGAGTTCGAGCTTGAACCGATAAGCCGCATTCATGGAAAAACTTTTAAGGCGGCCGTCTCATACGGAGACATAACCATTATTCCCCTCTATCATCCTGCTGTTGCCATTTACAACATACACATGAAGGAAACGCTCTTTAAAGACTTTGAGATACTTAAAAAATACCACCTGGACGCATCACAATAAAACTCGTATAGTAACTCTATTGCCTAGCGCAGTGAGTGAAATGAGAATGTTCGTACATTCTCATTTCTGAGCCAGCGACGGCAAAAAAACACACCTTTTATGTTTCCGATGTTTCCCTACAACATTCTTATTATGGCTTCCACCCTCCGTCTCGTGGGGGAAATTCTCATAGCAATAGTTTTGTTCTCTCTTCACAGTCATGTGATGAAAGAAGAAAAAACCAATGCCGAACGACTGGCCGTAATGAGTCGGGAGCGCCTCTATATTGTCGTCGGCCTTACCGCTATTTTTGCCGCGTACGCTGTTGAACTGTATGCCAGAGCGAGAGGATACGTTTAAACCATGCAATCGGAAGAAATACGTTCTCGTTTCCTAAAATTTTTTGAAAAGAAAGGACATGCCATTGTTCCTTCTTCTTCGCTTGTGCCGCAAAACGACCCTTCGGTTCTTTTTACAACCGCCGGAATGCAGCAATTCAAGCCCTACTATACCGCTCCCGAAAATGCCATCAAAGATTTTGGGAATAAAAATATTGTGACTGTCCAGAAATGCGTGCGCACCGGGGATATTGATGAAGTGGGAGACGAAACACACCTTACCTTTTTTGAAATGCTCGGTAATTTTTCTTTCGGCGGATATTGGAAAAAAGAAGCGATTGAATATGCTCATGAATTTATCACCAAAGAACTCGGGCTTTCGATAGATTACGTTTCCGTGTTCAAGGACGAAGTGAGTGGCATACCTGCCGACGAGGAATCCCGTGCTATTTGGGCTGGAATCGACCCTAATCTTGTAATAAAAGAGCACAATCGTCAGGATAATTTCTGGGGTCCGACGGGGGACGAGGGTCCTTGCGGTCCGACAACTGAAATTTATGTTAATGGCGTAGAAATTTGGAACATTGTATTCAACGAATACTACAAAACCCGAGAAGGGAAATATGAACCGCTTGCGGTAAAGGGAATTGATACAGGCATGGGGCTTGAACGTCTTGCGGTACAAGTACAGAAAAAAAATGATGTGTACGAGACTGATTTGTTTGAACCAATTATTTCTTTAATAAAGCAAAAGAGAGAACAGATTCCCGCTGTTTCTATATTAAAAGGAGATCCTAAAAATGATAGTCGTGAAGAAAGAATAAATCGTATTTTCACTGATCATTTAAAAACAAGCACCTTTTTAATTTCTGATGGTGTTTTACCAAGTAATAAAGACAAGGGCTATATTTTGAGAAGACTAATGCGTAGGACTATGGGTGAGACACTTTTAGCCCCATTTCACAAAGAAGCTTTTCAGAAAATTGAAAAAATATATAAAAAAACAAACTACAAAATTAATCTTCAGATTGTCATTGAGGTCTATGAAAAAGAGTTGGAAAATTTTAAATCTAATCTGGAGAGGGGATTGAAAGAAATAAATAAGAATATCAACGCTGGTGGGATTGTTACAGGTCAAGAAGCTTTTAATTATTTCTCCACTTACGGGATACCGAAGGAAATGTTTTTAGATTCAATAAGCCACTTAATTTATAGTAAAGATGAGAATTTTGAGCAGGACTATGAATTTTCTTATAAAAGGCACCAAGAACTCTCTCGCACATCGTCTGCGGGAATGTTTAAGGGTGGTCTTGCTAATCACAACGAGAAAACAATCAAGCACCACACCGCACATCACTTGCTCCTGGCTGCGCTTCAGGAAGTGCTGGGCAAAAGTGTAAAACAGAAGGGAAGTAATATCACCGAGGAACGTCTGCGTATGGATTTTTCTTTCGAAAGGAAAATGACGGATGAGGAAAAAAAGAAAGTTGAGGAAATCGTAAATAATTATATTTCCCAAAATCTTTCCGTGATACGGAAAGAAATGCCCCTTGCAGAGGCGGAGAAAATCGGCGCAGAAATGGAGTTTGGCGCAAAATATCCCGATATTGTTTCCGTTTATCTTATTGAAGATAAACAAGGCAATCCCATCTCTAAAGAATTTTGCGGCGGACCTCATGTTGAGAACACCGGTATCTTAGGAAAATTTAAAATTCTCAAAGAAGAGGCGGTTTCCGCCGGGGTACGCAGGATTAAAGCCGTACTTGAGTAAATCTATCCACTATCTTTCCTCAGGGTAGTTGATAAAATAAAAGGTAAAGGGAAGAGGCCGATATGTAATCGACTGAGGTTTTTTGTGTACGGCTCTTTTCAAGTTCCGGTCTTTAACCAATGAACGAAAAGTCCACAATACAATTTGTCATCTCGGGAGTATTCGTTTTTGCCATGCTTCTCCCAGGCATCGCTTTTTTGGTAGAGCACAAAGATGCTTATGCGGCAGAAAATCCTCTATCCCAATTCGTAGAAAATATCGGACAAAGCGGCAAAAGCACGCTTTCTTTTGTTTCCGAAGTGGCGAGAAGCGGAGCGCAACAAGGGGTAAAACAACTCCAGGAATCCCGCCGAAGAATTTTTGTGCTTTTTGAAAAAAGTCGGGTCCATCTCCGGAATACCTTTGGGGAATTGTATGTCGGTGCTTTCATGCGTGCGCAACCCGATTCCAAGGGAAACTTTTTTCTTCGTGCGAATGTTTTCGAAGCAATAGGGGAAATGTTCAATAATCTTTCTATTGGTTTATATAAAGGAGTCAATGAAATTTTTTCCAGTTTCTTCTCAAGTGAAGAATCATATATCCAGAATAAGGCACCCATAGTACAAGAACCTGTTTCTCCCGCGCCGGTCGCGGAAGAAAAGGCTGACGAGTCCGCCGCACAAAAAAGCGATTCTTTTCAGGAAACAGCGGAGCAATCCCCGACAGTTGTATATGTTCAGGCTCCACCCAAAACACAACCTCCTCAAACTGTTACAACTATCATCAAGGAAGTCCCTGCTCCCGACTCTGTTTCCAAAAGCGAATTGGAATCCCGTCTTTCCGCCCTCGCGGCGACGTTGTTGAGTAAAATTTCTTCAGCCCAAAATACTGCCGTTCAATATTTCTATCCCTCGGTTCCGCAACCTGTTCAACTTCTGAACAAAATAGACAACCTTTCCGGTGTTACTATCACTTCTTCCTCAATTATCGGTGGAACATGGAGTGATGTTGATATTACAAGCGGTTCAGGGGGTTTCGGAACACTTTCAAGCGATACATTTTCTAGTGGCGCTGTCACTGTAAGTGGCAGTCTCACATTAAGTACAACAACATCGGGATGTCTTGAGGCAACAAGTAGCGGAGTGGTATGGATTACCGGTACCGCTTGCGGAACAGGAAGCGGAGGCGGTTCTTCCTTCGGTCAAGCCTTTGAAATCACCACTAACATTTTCTCCCAAGCTTCTCTCAAGGCAACCTCAACAGCCGTTCACAACCTGGTCATTGATGGCACCGGTACATCCACTTTCTCCGGAGGCCTTGAAGTCTGGAGACAAATTGCTGCTCCGTACTTCCAGGCAACATCGACCACTATCGCATCACAATTCCCATACGCTTCAACGACGGCACTTACTATCTCGGGTACTGCCTACATTAGTTCTCTCACAGGCCCTCTTCAAGCGCTGAGTGGTACCGTTTCTGCAACCACAACACTTTCTGCCGCATACGGAGGAACGGGACTCTCGACACTCCCTTCATACGGACAAATTCTCTTAGGTAATGCGTCAAGCGGATATACCTTAAATGCCACCTCCTCACTTGGCTTTATCGGTGCTGACTACAGAGATTGGAATTTGACCACGAACATCTTTAACCAATCCGTTCTCGCGCCAACGACAACACAAAACATTCTTGTCTCCGGCACCGGTACCTCCACCTTTGCAGGAAGCATTGAAGCCTGGAGACAAATCGCCGCTCCGTACTTTCATGCGACTTCTTCTACGGCGACGAGTACGTTTGCGGGGGGACTTACGGTAGATGGTTCAACATTCGTTGTTGACTATTCATCAGGGAATGTGGGCATCGGGACGGCAACTACAACTGCCCTTTTCACAGTGTATGGAACAAATCCGATAGCCCACATAAGAAGTTCCAGTCTTAACGATAATGCCAACTCTCCAGCGATTGAGCTTACTGAATCTACAGGAACCGAGGACTATGGTTTTCAAATCAAATACCTTGCACAATCAAATCGTTTTGAGATAAATACGGACAGCAGTGGTTCTAATGGCTTCGGACAGAACGCAGTGTCCATAATGAGAGAGACTCATAATTTTGGTCTTGGTTCCACATCTCCCTACGCCAAATTCTCTGTTGCGGGGAAAGACACCACTACCACCTTGATAGGAGCGGATGCCGTCTCTGGATTTTCCGGGAACCTTCTTGAACTTAAACTGGCCTCTACTACTGTCTTTATGGTGGAAGGAGATGGAGATGTACAATTTTTAGATGCTAAAGGAATTTACTTTAATTCTGCGGCCAATGATGCAAATTGGGGTATCGGAAGAAACATTGTGGAAGACACCGGTGGGTTTCTCACAAGTAATAACCTTCAGCTAAAAATATACGGCAACTCTACTCCACAGACACAAGGTTTACAGGTAGTGAACCACAACAATGTTGTGTTGATGGAAATATCGGGGAGTGATGGAAAAACCGTATTTAACGGAAGTGGAAATATAGGTATTGGTACAACTTCACCTTATGCAGTGCTTTCAATACACGCAACCTCAACTTCAAATTATGAAAATACCCTTTTTGCTATTGCTTCCTCTACGGCCTCTTTCGCCACCACTACCCACTTTGTTGTTACCGCTGGGGGCAACGTCGGCATCAGTACAACAAGTCCGTACGCGAAGTTATCTGTCATCGGGCAAACTGTCGCTGCATACTTTACTGCCACCACAACCTCGGACAACACTTTCCCAAATCTTCTTTCAACAAATTCAACAACGACAAACGCCACCACCACAACCGCCTCATTCACCACTGCTTCCACAACTAATTTAATTGTCAGCAGTGCGGGCGGTTCTGCAGGCTGCGCACAATTCAGTATCACAGGCCTTATTTCAAATTCAGGTTCAGCCTGTGGCACGGGCGGAGGATTGTCTTCTTATGACGCTTGGACACATCCGATAGTGGGGCAATCGGCCACAACTTCTTCGATTGTCGCAGCAGGATTCTTTACAAACTCTAACTCAAACTTCAACGCATCAGTCGGCATCGCATCTTCAACTCCGTGGGCTAAACTCTCCGTCGGTACTCACAACCTCGCCATCGCCACTCCTTCTTTCGTTATTGCTTCTTCTTCAACGGGAGTGGCAACGACGACACAATTTATTGTCAAGAATGGTCAGGTAGGCATTGGAGCAACGGCTCCAAATACCGAGAAACTCTATGCCTTTGACAACACAGACTCAACATTTGGTGTCATCAGTGCACGCACTGAATCCACTAACTCAGACAATATTGCCATCAATGCTACGGTCGCAGGAGCCGGGACTAATAACATCGCTCTGTATGGATGGGCCTCTGATGCAGTAACCAATAACTGGGGTTTGTATATCGAAAGTGGTAACGCACACATTGAAGGCCTTCTTGAAATTGCAACGTTTGCCGCATCTGATGATAATTCCCGTTGGGTGTGTATCGATGCTTCAGGCGCGTCTACTTTGCAGGCGGGTGTTAACGCTTCCAGTGGCGATTGCGACACTTCCTCTGCCCGATTTAAACACAATATAGAAACACTTGAAGTCTCGGCTTTGTCCTTGGTTTCCGGGTGGCGACCTGTTTCATTTATATACAATGAGGATCTGGAAGAAACAATTATGTGGGGTTTTATCGCGGAGGAAATGGCTTCCAGCAGTCCACAATTGGCATTTTACGATAGTTTAGGTCGTCCCAGAGGACTTCAAAAAAATGCCATACTTTCCGTATTGGCCAAAGCGATTCAGGAGCTTAATCTCAACCTGGATAATATTGCCTCTACGACTGCCACATCTACACCGGAATCACAATCATTTGCAACGAGCTTCTTTAATAATCTCTTCAAGCGATTCACAACATGGTTTGCGGACGCGGCGAATGGCATTGGGGATGTGTTTGCCCGTTCATTCCGCGCAAAAGAAGAAATTTGTGTGGATGACCAGTGTCTCACGAAAGAGGACGTTCGTTCCCTGCTTACGCTTGCTAACGGCAGCACTGCTTTTGTTGGCGGAGGTAACATTGGCGACGAGGGTGGAAATGTCTCCGGTGACATTTCAGGAAATGGTGGAAACCAAGAGCAAGAAGCCTCCGATACCACTCCTCCTATCATTCTCATCCAAGGCAATAATCCTGCGGAAATAGCGATAAACACAAGTTACGCCGACCTCGGGGCGTTGATTACTGACGACCAGGACGAAAATCCAACGACGTATACCTACCTTAATGGAGCAACCACTACAAGCATTTCAATCGACACATCGGTTGCCGGCACACACACGGTTACATATACCGCGACCGATGACGCTGGAAATACCACGACCGTAGAGAGAATTGTAAACATTATGGAAGTGCAGAAAACTGACGATACATCTCCGAACAATAACGCCACGACGACGCAGGAAACCGCAACGTCAACAGAAAACGTAATATAACCAAAGAATCTTTTTAAAAATTGTTGTACTATTTATAATCATGAGTTTCCTTAAGAAAGAATCAAAATCAGAACCCTCCATCATTTTTGATATCGGTTCCGCCTCCATAAACGCTTCAATAGTTATCTTTTCGGAAACACACCTTCCCCATGTCGTGTATTCTTTAAGGCTTGGTTTGCCGATTACCGAACACCCCGATTCCGACAGAATGCTCACTTCTATAGTGAGCCTGATAAAGGATGCTCTCGCGCAACTTGAAAAAGAGGGAATTCCTCTTTTGCACTCCTATCATCTTTCGGGAAAAGCAATTCGCCATATCCATTGCGTTCTTGCCTCACCTTGGTACGTTTCGCAGACAAAAACTCTTGAAGTGGAACGCAAGTCGCCGATTGTGATTTCCGAAGATTTTATTTCCGAAATTACCGGAAAGGAAGAAAAGGCGTTCGAAGACTCTATCGCGCATTCCGCATATGCCGACACATTCGACAAAAATGTTGTTCTGGCCGAACAAAAAGTAATCCATATCAAACTCAATGGGTATGAAACGAAAAATCCTTATGGCAAAAAATCTTCTCACATTTCTTTTTCATTTTTCTCAAGTCTTGTGTCAAAAAAGGTAACGGAAAAAATAACCGAAGTTATTTCAAGCTCTTTTGATAAGGACAAAATCAAATTCCACAGTTTTTGCCTCGCATCGTTCGGCGCCTTTACCGAACTCTTTTCCGAAGTAAAAGATTTTTTGATGATGGATATTACGGGGGAAGTAACCGATGTTTCGCTCGTGCGAGGGGGAATCATACTTGAAACCGCATCGTTTCCCTCTGGCAGAAATTTTCTCGCGCGACGCATTATGAAGAAAATGAATACGAATGCCGAAGTCGCTCTTTCGTATCTTTCTTTGTACGCGAACAAAACCGCCGAACCCGCTTTGGCCGTAAAAGTAGAGCAAGTCATAAAAGAAGTCGAAGAGGAGTGGGTGATTTATCTCAATGAAGTGGCGAAGGACCTTGCCGGTCAAGGCAACGTACTTCCGAGGAAGGTATTTCTCACCGTTGATGACGACGTCGCTCCGGTTTTTCTTTCATATCTTAAAAGAAGCGCGTATCCTCTGGACACGTTACCTCTCAACGAAAAACAAACCTCTCATATTGTCGCGATGGAAAAAGGAATGAAAGCCGATCCGTTTATCGCGCTTGAAGCCGTATATTTAAACAAAATATTTCATAACAAAAATTAAAGGTATAATAGACGTATGGCAAGAAATATCGTTCAAGATGTATTACCTCCCGATAGGCGCTCCATAAGGGATATTCCGCTACCGAACCGCCGAAAAGAAGAAAGAAAGGCAGAGCCTCCCAAGCAATCCTCCTCACCTTCATCACCGGAAAAAAACGAAAAGAAAACCCATGTCGCTATTTGGGTTATCGCGGCGCTGTCGGTTATCGTGCTCCTTTTTGCGGTGGCTTCCTTATTTGTCGGTGCAACCGTTAAAGTTACCCCCCAAACTCAGGAGGTTTTATTCAATAACGCCATCATTCTCTCCGCTTCCCGAGATGCTCTCAATACAAATGCGGCCGCATTTGAAATCATGACCCTGAACAAAGAAAAGGGGAAAGAGGTGCCGGCAACCAAAGAAGTGGACGCCCGAGTGAAGGCGTCGGGAACCATTGTAATTTACAACAATCACAGCGCGGAAAGTCAGAGGCTGGTTAAAAATACCCGTTTTGAGACTCCCGAAGGTCTTGTATACCGCGTTGCCGAATCGGTGGTTGTGCCCGGAAAAACAACCAAAGACGGGAAAACAACGCCCGGTAGTGCGGAATCCGTCGTGTATGCCGATGAACCCGGAGAAAAATACAATATAGGCCTCGCGGATTTTACGATACCCGGTTTCAAAGGCTCTCCTCAATACAGCAATTTTTATGCGCGTTCGAAAACACCGATGACGGGAGGGTTTGTCGGTAAAATTAAAGAAGTGGAACAGGGAACGCTCGCGGAAACAAAACAGGAAATTCAAGGAGCACTCATGTCCGAACTTCTCACCGAAGCGAAAGACCAAATCCCTGAAAATTTCATTCTTTACGACGGTGGAGTTTTTTATTCTTTTGAAGATTTACCACAGGGGGCGGGGAGCGCGACTTCCGCCGAAATCCGCCAGAAAGGCACACTATATGGAGTTATGTTTAAACGGGGCGATTTCATAAATTACCTCGCGCAAAGCATGGTGCCCGAATTCGGTTCCGAAGCGGATTTTCTGGGACTTGATGACCTTGTTCTTTCCATCAAAGAAAAGAACAATACCAATCCCGAAAGAATGACCGAATTTAAATTTACTTTTGAGGGAAATGGCGTTTTCGTGGCTTTATTTGAAGCTGAAAAGCTGAAAGTCGACCTTTCCGGAAGAGAACGAAGCGTGGCAAAGGAAATTTTTGGCACCTACTCCTCCATAGCCGAAGCCACGGTAACGGTGATGCCTTTCTGGAGAAGTATGCTTCCCGAAGACCCCAATAAAATAAAGGTTGAAATCGTTTTACCCGGACGTCGATGAGAGGGTTGACGAACCCTTGCACTTTTTGTTAGTATGTTCTCCATTACTTCGCTGAGCGAGGAGCGCCGCGAAAACTTCTTAGTTTTCATGGTGTCCGAGTGATGGCGAAGCAAGGGTAAATGTATCACGGCAAGCCCCGAGGCACCTTTACTTTAACGTAATGCAGCTTTCAAAAGGAAAAAACTCGGAACTTGAAATTGTCATTGGGACTGTTATTGAAGCGTTGCCAAATACCCAGTTTCGAGTGGAGGTTCCGGGGAAGGAAAATCTGATACTCGCATATCTTGCGGGGAAGATGCGTATGCATAAAATACGTGTTCTTATCGGAGACAGAGTTGAAATGGTGCTTGATTTATACGGCGAAAAAGGACGTATTACGAAAAGGTTATAAATATGCAGGTAAAATCTTCAATAAAAGCAAGAGGGGCGGGAGACAAAGTCGTCCGAAGACGAGGGCGTCTATACCGTATTAACAAACTTAAGCCGCGCAATAAGGCCCGTCAGGGTTAAGCGTGCCTTTATAATTTTTTAATGTAACTTTAGACATGCGTATTTTGGGTATTACCATACCGGATAACAAGAGAATAGAAATCGCCTTGACGGCTCTCTACGGAGTCGGCCGTTCGCGTGCGCACGCCGTTTTGGATGAAGCGAAAGTCGAATATGGAAAGAAAGCAAAAGAATTGAATGTTGAAGAGGAAAATGCGATACGAAAAGTACTTGAAAAATTTCAGCTTGAAGGTGATCTGAAACGCACCGTTTCCGGAAATATAAAACGACTCAAGGACATCTCGTCATACCGCGGCGCGCGTCACACAAAAGGTCTTCCCGTTCACGGACAGAACTCGCGGACCAACTCCCGAACAAGACGGGGTAACGTAAGAAAGACGATGGGTACCGGAAGACGTAAACTTGAGAAGACATAGAAATAAATATGGGAAAGAAACGAATTGTTAAAAAAACAGAAACGATAAGCGAGGACGCGGCAAAGAAAGGCGCGGTTCCTTCGATTCCGAAAAAAACTGTAAGTGCCGCGATTTTGAACGTTGAAGCAAGCTATAACAACACAAAAGTCGTATTAACCGACACGAGCGGGAAGGTTCTCTGCTGGTCTTCAAGCGGAAGCTTGGGTTTTTCCGGGGCCAAAAAAGGAACGCCGTTTGCTGCCGCAAAAGTAGGGGAGCTTCTTGCCGATAAAGCCCAAATCATGGGAGTCAACGATGTTTCGGTTGTCATTAAGGGGGTTGGATCGGGAAGAGAGTCGGCGGTTCGTGGTTTCATCTCGAAGGGTTTTAATTTATTGTCGATAAAAGATATCACGCCGGTGCCTTTTAACGGGCCTCGTGCTCCCAAACCGCGTCGCGTATAAGGAATAAAAATTTTATGAAAATCGGACCAAAATACAAAATTGCACGAAGACTCAAAGCGCCTGTGTTTGAAAAAACCCAGACGCAGAAGTATGTGTTGTCTGAAGCGAAAAAAACAAAAGTTGAAAAACGGCGAGGGGCAATGAGTGATTACGGACGCCAGCTTATTGAAAAACAAAAAGCCCGCTACACGTACCTTCTCTCCGAAAGACAATTTTCAAAATATGTTGCGGAAGCCATGAACCGAAAAGGAATGAAAAACGCCGACGCGCTGTATGAAAACCTGGAACGACGTCTTGATAACGCCATCTTCCGTCTCGGATACGCGCCGAGCCGCCCAATGGCCCGCCAGCTTGTCTCCCACGGCCACATTCAAGTAAACGGGGTCAGAGTAACACGCCCTTCCTATCAGATGAAAATCAACGACAAGATAAAGATAAGAGAATTGAGTCTTGCGAAGCCCTTATTTGCAAAACTCGACGAACGTCTGCAGGGAATCAACGCTCCGATATGGTTCAAATCCGATACGGCAAAGAAGGAAGCAGACATTGTCAGTTTGCCAAAAAGGGACGGAGCGGACATGTTGTTTGACCTCAATTCGGTGCTCGAGTTCTACAGTAGGTAGGTTTCTTGCCGAGTTTGATATTTTAAGGTATAATTTACAAGTTAATTTTTTAAGCGCAAAGCTTCCATATGCCGGACTACACCATCGTTTTGCCCTCAAAACCGAAAATAATTTCGGAAGAGGAATTCAAAGGCGTCTACGAAATAGACGGCTTATACCCCGGGTACGGCCACACCCTGGGTAATTCGTTGCGAAGAATTATTCTCTCTTCGCTTCCCGGCGCCGCTATCACTTCCGTAAAAATCGCGGGAGTAAGCCATGAGTTTTCCGTTCTTGACGGCGTTAAGGAAGACATGATTACCCTTCTTCTCAATTTAAAGAGGGTAAGAATCAAAATGCTTACCGACGAGCCCCAAACTCTCCGATTCAATGTTAAGGGGGTAAAAGAAGTCACGGCGGGAGACATCGAGAAGATGGGACAAGTGGAAATTCTCAACCCGGAACTTTCTATCGCCAATCTTACGAGCGCGAACGCAGTGCTTGATGTGGAAATGACCGTTGAACGTGGCTTGGGCTTCATCTCAAAAGAAACTCTTCAGAAAGGAAAAGTGGATATCGGTACCATTGCGCTTGATGCCATCTTTACTCCCATCCGCCGCGTCAACTATGAAGTTGAAAACATGCGTGTCGGAGACAGAACCGATTTTAATCGTCTAAGAATTTTTGTTGAAACCGACGGAACAATCAGCCCCAAAGACGCCCTTGAACGTTCAATTGAAATAATGATTAACCAGCTCAAGGCCATTGTCGGATTCAAAGAGGAAGACTTGGAAGAATTAAAAGCGGAAAAAGAAGTGGAGACCGAAGAAAAAAAGAAAGCCAAGGACGTTGACCCCGAAGTGCTCAAAACAAGAATAGAAACACTCGCCCTTTCCGCACGTACCATGAACGCTTTGCTAAACGGCAATGTAAGAACCGTGGGAGGTTTGGTGCGAAAGAAAGAAGACGATGTATTAAACATTGAAGGCATCGGAGCCAAAGGTATCGAGGAAATCAAAGAAGCTCTTACCGCCCTTAACCTTTCCCTAAAAGACTAACGATAGACACGAAAGAGAAAACGGGTATTATATCCTTTTACACATATGCGACACCATAACGCCAACAAAAAATTAAGCAGAAAAGCCGGACCACGCAGAGCCCTCATACGCTCTCTTGCCCGTTCCTTGGTGCTTAAAGAAAAAATGAAAACGACCGTTACAAAAGCAAAGGTGGTGAAACCGTTTGTAGAGCGTCTTGTTACATATGGAAAGAAAGGTACTCTTGCCGCCCGCCGTCTTGTCATCAAAGAAATCGGAAACGAGGGAACAAAGAAGATATTTTCCGTTATTGCTCCAAAATACGAAAAGAGAACGGGAGGTTATCTTCGCATTGTTAAATTGGGCAGACGCCTTTCGGACAGCGCGCCTATGGCACATATCGAATTTGTATAAATAACATGAAGCACACGATTGACGCAACAAATCAAAAGATGGGGCGCTTGGCGAGTAAAATCGCTGCGATGCTTTTGGGAAAAACAACACCCGCATTCAAACGAAACGAAGTAGCGGAAATTTCCGTTGAAGTCCTCAATGCTTCAAAAATGAGCATTGCCCCAAAAAAGAAAGAGGATACGATATATAACCGATACTCAGGCTACCCGGGCGGGCTCCGTCACGAGTCAATGAAGCAAATCATAGAAAAGAAAGGGTACGGGGCGGTACTTCAGGAAGCGGTGTACGGAATGTTGCCCGGAAACAAATTAAGAGGGGAACGCATGAAGCGCCTCACCATCAGCGAATAAATATTATGGAAACAACGAAAGGAACAAAAGAATACATAGAAACGGTAGGAAGACGAAAAACCTCTATTGCCCGCGTGCGGCTATATCCTGCCGGCAAAACAACTTTTGTCGTCAATGAGAAAGATCTTTCGACTTATTTTCCGACGCAAGAATTGCAATTAATAGTCAAAGATCCTTTTACACAGGTAAAATCGGAAGGAAAATTCAAAATAAGCGTACTTGTTAAGGGTGGAGGCATTCACTCCCAAGCCGAAGCGGTTCGCCACGGAATCAGCCGCGCACTCATAGAGGGCGATATACAACTTCGCGGAACATTAAAGAAAGCCGGCCTTTTGACACGCGACCCTCGAATGAAAGAACGACGCAAATTCGGTCTCCGGAAAGCCCGAAAATCCAAACAATGGTCCAAGCGTTAGTCTTTGGTTTTCTTCCCGGATTTTTTCAATTCAATATTGTCGGTTTAGCTTGCTAAGCACTTTTTTCTATGGATAAAGAAAATAAAAAAAAGGAAATGGAAGAAGAAACGGAATCCATACAGGAATCCGAAGACGTGGTCTTTGAAGAAGATCCCCGCGACCTCATAAAAAAACTCAAAGAGAAACTGAAAACGGCCCAGGAAGAAAGACAGGCCTACCTTGAAGGATGGCAACGTGATAAAGCGGATTTTATAAATGCCCGAAAAGATGATGAGAAACGCAATGTTGAATTGCTTAAGTTCGCCAAGGAAGGCCTGATTGAAGAAATCATTCCCGTGCTTGACAGTTTTGAACTTGCGGTAAAAAATCCTTCCTGGGGTTCCGTTTCTCCGGAATGGCAGGCTGGAGTGGAACATATCTACTCTCAGCTTAAGAATGTGCTCTCAACTAACGGCATTGCCGAAGTTGACCCTCTCGGAGAGAAATTCAATCCTCGGGAACACCATGCCATGGGAATAATTGCTGTTTCCGATGAAGAAGAGGACGGAAAAATTCTTGAAGTTGTTCAAAAAGGGTATACACTTAACGGAAAGATTGTACGCACGGCGAACGTAAAAATAGGGGAATTTAAAAAAGGTCAATAAAATAAATTTAAATATAAGTTAATTTTTTATCAAAACATATGTCAAAAATCATAGGAATCGATCTAGGCACAACATACTCCGCAGTCGCCGTAATGGAAGCCGGTAGTCCGAAAATCATCGAGAATGCCGAAGGTGCTCGAACGACCCCTTCGATTGTTGCCATGTCCAAGACGGGAGAAAGGCTGGTGGGACTTCTTGCCAAGCGGCAGGCGGTTACAAATCCCCACAATACGATTTTCGGAATTAAGCGCTTCATGGGGCATATTTTCGAAGAACCGGGAGTTCAGAAAGACAAAGCGGCTGTCGCATACGAAGTTATAAAGGGTGCAGACGGCGGTGCGCTTGTTAAAATGGGCGACAAACAATACCGTCCGGAAGAAATTTCCGCGATGATTTTGCAAAAACTGAAAAACGACGCCGAAGCCCGTCTCGGTGAAAAAATTACCGAGGCCATTATTACCGTTCCGGCCTATTTCAATGACAGCCAGCGTAAAGCGACAAAAGACGCGGGACAAATCGCGGGGCTTGATGTAAAACGCATCATTAACGAACCGACGGCCGCCGCGCTTGCATATGGATTTGATAAAAAGAAAAATGAAAAGATTGTCGTCTTTGACTTTGGGGGCGGAACATTCGATATTTCCGTTCTTGAAGTCGGCGACGATGTCGTCGAAGTAAAAGCGACGGACGGAGACAGCCACCTCGGCGGGCGCGACATCGACCAAAAAATCGTCGGCTGGCTCGCTGACGAATTCAAAAAAGAATCGGGGATAGACCTTCGCAAGGACCCGCTTGCTTTACAGCGTCTCGATGAGGGTGCCGAAAAGGCGAAAATCGAACTTTCTTCCGCGGTTGAGACCGAAATCAATCTTCCGTTCATTTCTTCGGACGCTTCCGGACCCAAACACCTTGTCAAAAAAATGACCCGGGCAACGCTAGAAAGTCTTGCGGGAGAATTTTTAGACCGCGCCCTTACAATCACCAAACGGGCCATGGAATCTTCTCCGTTTAAAGTTGCCGATATAAATGAAATCGTTCTTGTTGGGGGACAGACCCGAATGCCGAAAATGATTGAAGCGGTGAAGCAGTTTTTCGGAAAAGAACCGAACCGCTCGATTAACCCGGACGAGGTTGTGGCTGCAGGAGCCGCCATTCAGGCCGGTATTTTACAGGGCAATGTCCGTGACGTCCTGCTTCTCGACGTTATTCCTCTTTCTTTGGGGATAGAAACGATGGGTGGAGTTGCGACAAAAATCATAGAAAAAAACACCACCATTCCGGCATCCCGTTCGCAGGTGTTTTCAACGGCCGCTGACAACCAAACCTCCGTTGAAATTCACATTGTTCAAGGTGAACGTGCTATGGCGTCGGACAACAAAAGCCTCGGGCGTTTTATCCTCGATGGTATTCCTCCCGCGTCCCGCGGTGTTCCTCAAGTTGAGGTGGCATTTGATATCGATGCAAACGGCATTTTAAGCGTTAAAGCCAAAGATAAAAGTTCAAACAAAGAACAATCAATCAGAATCGAGGCAAGCTCCGGACTTTCAAAAGAAGAAATCGAACGGATGAAACGGGAGGCGGAAACAAGCGCTTCCGACGACGCGAAGAAAAAAGAAGTTGTTGAAGTGCGTAATCTTGCCGACCAGATGCTCTATACGGCGGAAAAATCTCTCAACGACTACAAAGACAAAATTTCCGAAGGACTTAAAAACTCCGTCACGGAAAAAATAAATACTCTCAAGAAGGAGAAGGACACGGATAATATTGAAAATATCAAGTCATCTACCTCCGCCCTTTCTTCGGAATTGCAGAAAATCGGGGAGGAAATATCAAAACAGCAACAGACAAGTGGGCAACCTTCGGGCAGTTCCACAGAAAATAAAAATGACTCCGGAAACGTCCGCGATGCCGACTTTGAAGAGAAAAAAGACGATAAGGACGGAAAAGAAGACAATACGGCAAAATAGGATAGTATAAGCTTATATGGCCAAAAATTACTACGAAATTCTTGGTATTGAAAAAAGCGCAAGCAAAGACGATATAAAAAAAGCGTTCCGCAAGCTTGCCCACAAATATCACCCCGACAAAAAGGGCGGTGATGAAGCAAAATTCAAAGAAGCGAGCGAAGCGTACGGCGTTCTTTCCGACGATAAAAAGCGTGCCCAATATGACTCATATGGGAGGGTATTTAACGATGCGGGAGGATTCAGCCAAGGCCAAGGACAGGGTTTTGAAGGCTTTGATTTCTCCGGTTTCGGTAACGCCGGTTTCAATTTTGAAGATGTAGACCTCGGGGACATTTTCGGAGACTTTTTTGGTGGTACCCGTGGCGGGCGCCCCAAACGCGGCCGCGATATTTCCATCGATCTCGAACTTTCCTTTGAGGAAAGTATTTTCGGCGTTGAGCGAAAAGTGCTTGTAAATAAAATTTCTTTCTGCGAAACGTGCAAAGGAAGCGGGGCCGAAGAGGGTTCCGAGTTGGTAACCTGCGCTCAATGTGGCGGCAAAGGAAAAGTAAAGAACGTTCGGCACTCGATTTTAGGTTCGTTTGCTACAGTCCAGGAATGTACCGACTGTCATGGCAAAGGAAAAACTCCGAAGAAAAAATGCAATGTCTGCAAAGGCATGGGTATTTTGGACAGACGCGAAGAAATCCGCATCAAAATTCCGGCGGGAATTGAAGATGGTGAAGCAATCCGACTTTCCCAAAAAGGGGAAGCTGTTGCAGGTGGTATAGCCGGCGACTTGTATGTCCGTATCCGTACCAAAAAGCACCCGATTTTCAGGAAAGAGGGTCACAACCTCTCAATGACCCTCAATGTCCGCCTTACAGACGCCCTCTTGGGCGGTAAATACACCGTACGGACGCTTGATGGGGATATTATCGTCAAAATCCCCGAGGGGGTGGCATTTGGCGAGATTTTGCGCATCAAGGGCAAGGGAGTGCCTTACGAGGACGGTAAAACGCGCGGCGACATTCTCATAAAGATTGCCGTGGAACTTCCAAGAAAACTCTCCAAAAAATCAAAAGAAAACATCGAAAAACTCCGAGAAGAGGGGATTTAGCCTCTATACAATTTGGCAAAAATCTGCTATAATTGTGGGTATAGTGAAGTATAGGGAAATACAGAGTATTCAGAGTGGATTATTGATGATTCTTTCATTTATATTTTAAGTATTGTCTAAAACGCCTTTATGGGCGTTTTTTGTTTAATACATGGCAACAAGTTTAGCTACAAAACCAAAATTAAGGGCGGTACCGGAGATATTTGCCGTGGCTGATTTTCAGGAAGAACAGAAATTTCTTCCGGCGTACCGTTTATTCCCGACAATTTTTCAGGCGTTTCTCACTCCCGTTATGCGCCTGTTTTTTTACATATTCGGAAGAATTGAAATAAAAGGTCTTGAAAATCTTAAACATATTCCTCACGGTGTGATTCTCGCCTCAAACCACATTAGCGAACTCGACCCTATTATTATTCCGGCTGTGCTACCGCTGTCTTCCCGTTTACGGCCTCTTTTCTTCACCTCCAGGCAACGAAAAACATACGTCCATAATCCTCGTTTTAGCTGGCGTGGTTATTTTTACGGAGGCTTATTGTTTAAACTTCTTGGTGGGTATCCGGTTATAATCGGTATTCACAATTATGAGCAATCTCTTGCCGCGCATATCAAACTTGTTGACGAGGGCCGCACTGTTGTTATTTTCCCTGAAGGAACACGAACGCGCGACGGTAATTTGCGGGAAGCCAAAGGGGGAGTGGCGTATCTTGCGTACAGAACCAATGCTCCAATCGTCCCGATTTCAATTGACGGGTTATATAACATAAACCTTTTTGAGCTTCTTACGTTCAAAAGAAAAATAAAAATTTCTTTCGGAAAACCTTTTTTTGTCATGGATATTTTACCTTCGCGAGAAGTTGAAATTCACGACTTCCATATTGCCGCCCAGGAAGTGATGAAGAAGATTAAAGAATTAAAGGGCTAAATATGTTGGACACAAGATTCTGGAAAAAATATTTCGAAGTATACGACCTACTCAATATCCTCGAGCCGTATCAGACACTGCTTCAAGATATCCGTGAACCCCTTGGCGAGATAGAAGGAATGAAAATTCTTGATGCGGGAGCTGGAACTGGTAACTTGGCGATTTTGCTTTCCCGAGAGGGTGCCGACGTTGTCGCTCTTGATTTTTCACAGGAAGGACTTGGAAAATATCTTGAGAAATTTCCCTCGGGAAAAACTGTGCTTCATGACCTCACAGAACCGCTTCCGTTCGATTCCGAAACCTTTGACACTATTGTCTCGAATAATACGATTTACACTTTACCTAAAGAAACTCGTCCGTATGCATTTAAAGAGTTTTACCGAATTTTGAAACGAGGTGGAAAAATTGTCGTTTCAAACGTGCATACTGGCTTTAAACCGATAAAAATTTATTTTGCCCACATTGGATGGAGTTTAAAAAACAAAGGTTTGGGGAAAACCATGGGGGAAGTGCTAAGTCTCTTAGTGCCGACAATGAAGATTTTTTACTATAATTCTCTTATCATAAAAGAGCATAAAGGTAATAATTTTGCTTTTATAGGCGAAAATGAGCAGAAAGAACTCCTCGAAAGCACGTTTTTCAAAGAAATTTCTCAAAACAAGTCCACGTATGCCAATCAGGCAATCCTTAATCACGCGATAAAATAAGCCATTCTAAAATGGCTTGTTTTCTAATACAATTTACCTAATTCTCCAAGAGCTATGAAGATTTACAAAAAACTTAAATTAGCAATAAAAGAAGGAGAAAAAGAAGTTATCTTTGGTGAAACTGAAACTGTAGATGAACTAAAACAAGTTTATGAATTCCGTTTTAAAGAATATTCGAGAAAAGGGTATATCATTCCCTCCCAGTTTCCCGACAATCAAGAAAGTGACGAGTATGATAAATCTAGAAAATGTAAGTATTTTGTAGCAATTGTAGATAATAAAATTATTGGAACAGTTCGTCTTATCATTACTGACCCTCTTCCTACGGAGAGTGTTTATCATTTTATCGAACCCGTTGAAATGCTAAAAATTCCTCGTGACAGAAGAGGGGAGCTGGGACGTCTGATTATTGTTCCCTTAGACCGTGAGAAGAAAATCTATCTTCCAAGAGGTCTCGTTCTACTTATGATGTTGGATATGTTGGCTGATTATGGTACACGAAATAATATTCAGGGAGGGTATGCATTTATTAAAAAAAGTCTTGAGCAAAAAATGAAATTACTCCGTTTTCCTTTTAATCCTATTAAAAAATTTGAATATATTGATTTAGCGACCAACACTATTCGTAATTATTTTCATCAACCTAATGACCCTGCCTTACCAATTTTTTATTTGACTGTGGATTTTAAAAAATATATTTCAAAAATTATTTATAATCCGTGGTTGTTCAAAAAAGAAAAAGATAACACCCTAATTCTTAGAAAAAACCTATATTCTTTTTTCCTCAAGGTTCTAGGGATAATTTAAGTTATAATGAAAGGAATAATAATTTAAATGGAAAATTTGATTGTACCAATTTTATATATCGTGGTGGCAGTTAATGTTATTCTCGCTTTTGTTATTTTCTCTCGAGGTCTTAAGAATTTAAAAAATCTTCTTTTTGCACTGATTGCTCTTACGACAGCAATATGGAGCGTTGCTATTATAGGTTTTTTTTCACCAGAATATCGAAGTTTTTTTGAGTGGATACGTCTAACCCACATCTCCGCTCTTTTAATTGCATTTGTGTTTTTTCATTTTTCGTTAGTTTTTCCTCAAAAAGTCTACAGAAGTTCATTGATAGCTTATTTATTCAGCATACCCTGCTTGGTTGCTTTATACTTTTTGTTTTTTACAAATCTGATAGTGAGTAACAGTGGTACAGGTGTCGCATACGGCATTGAGGGTGGTTATATATTTTATGGCTTACTTTTGACATTCTACTTTTTCTCTGGTTATTTTTTCTTAGACGTCCAGTATAAACGCGCAAAAACCGAAGAACAAAAAGGTCAAGTGAAGTATGTTTTTATTGGTTCCTTACTTACTTCTGCACTAGCCATAGTACCTGATTTAATTTTCCCTTTTTTTAAAATTTTTGATTATACATGGTTAGGCCCGATATTCACCTTATTTTTAGTCGTGTCAATCTTTATTGCCATGGTTAGATTCCAGCTTTTCAATATTAGAATCATTTTAACTGAGCTTTTTACAGGAGTAATTATCATTGTAATGATGATAGATTTATTCCTTTCAAGCTCTACCTTCGACCTATTAGTAAAATCAGGGATATTGGTATTAATTACATTTTTTGGTTTCTTATTAATAAAAAGTGTTTATAGGGAGGTTGAACAGAGAGAACATATTGAAAAACTGGCGGGGGAGCTTGAGGAGGCCAACAGACGCCAGGAGAGCCTTCTGCACTTCATAGGGCATGAAATCAAGGGATACTTCACCAAGAGCCACTGGGCGCTTTCCTCAATGATTGACGGAGACTACGGAGAAATTGCTCCTGATTTAAAGATGCTTACCACCCAGGCCCTAGACGACACCAGGCAGGGCATTGATATGGTTGATGGTATTTTAAAGGCTGGTAATTTTAAAAAAGGGACAGTGAGTTTCAACATGAAGCCTTTCGATTTCAAGGGCGAGCTTAACAATGTTATTGGGATGCTTAAGCCTAATATTGAGACGAAAAAACTGGCCCTCCAACTTAATATTGACGAAAACCAGGATTATACGCTAAATGGCGACGGAGAGCAGATAAGCAAGCACGTCCTAAGAAATCTTATTGATAACGCGATTAAATACACGCCTTCCGGAACCATTACAATCAGCCTTTCAAAGAAAGACAGCAAAATTCTTTTCTCTGTTAAAGATTCTGGGGTAGGAATTAAAGAAGAAGATAGAAAATTGCTGTTTACCGAAGGTGGACGAGGCAAGGATTCGGTAAAAATAAACGTCCACAGCACCGGCTACGGCCTCTTTATCGCAAAACAAATTGTAGACGCCCACAAAGGGCGCATTTGGGCTGATTCTACCGGCCCCAATCAGGGCTCCACTTTCTCTATAGAGATTTAACCTGAAGTGGTTTTTCTTGACAAAGCAAGAAAAAGATTATATTATATGAGGAAGTTGGTCTTTGACAAAAGACTTTTGAATCTCTAGACAGAAAGGAGGATAGATGACATGAGTTCATTCCAAGTGAAAATTGTTGGTGATTTCTGTAACATCCGTTGTACATATTGCAGAAACCGTGACTTTGATCAAGATACGAATGTTTTGATGTCTGTGGCCAATCTAGAAAAACTTTTTGTTTTTCTAGATTCGTTACCACAAGCACGAATTCGTGTGAATTGGCACGGGGGCGAGCCATTGCTGGCAGGAAAAAAGTTTTTCCATCATATCTTGAGACTGGAAAACCAATATAAGCAAAAAATATGGATGAATGCTGTTCAGACAAATGCCATGTTGATTGATGATGATTGGGCTAAACTTTTCCATGATAACCACTTTGATATCGGAGTAAGTATTGATGGAAGTGAACAAACGCATAACAGTGACAGAATAAATGTTGCTGGACGTGGAACATATAAGGAAGCGATGCGTGGTGTGGAAGCTCTTCGTCATAATAGCATTCATCCCGGCGTTATCTGTACTGTTACTAAAAAGACTGTCAGATACGCAAAAGAGATGCTTCTTGATCTAGTGGATGCTGGGTTTAAAAGCATTGCTTTCAATGCTTTCTATAACACAGCGTCAGATTGTGATGGTGATACGTACGGACTAACAGACACAGAATGGCTGGCGTTTCTCATAGAAATATTTGAAACGTGGCTCGTACTTAATGATCCCACAATTCGTGTTCGCGAGTTGGATAGCATGCTTGCATGGACCAAATCAAAAAGTGCTAATTCTTGCGTGTATAAAGGTACCTGTTATCAGTGGTTCGCTATCCATTACACTGGCGACATTTATCCTTGTGAAAGGCTGGGTAAATCTACCCATTTTGGAAGTATTGACTCCCTGAGAACTTTTCAGGACTTAGTGAATACTCCTGTTTTCCTTAATTGGAAAGAGTCAATTGGCCAACTTCCTCAAAGGTGTCGCACTTGCAGTTTGCAGTCATTGTGTCATAATGGTTGCGTTAGCCATCGGAAAGCAGATGAAGAGGGGGTGCCTCTTTACAGGTATTGTGAAAGTAGGCTCGGTTTCTATGATTACATCAAGGAAAGACTTAAATGAAAGGGGGTAAGGACCATGTCACGTAAGAGTAGTTCTTTAGTTAATGAACGGCAGTCATCGCTATCTGGAAATCTCGCGCTTCAAGGTTCATTTAGCCGGATTGAGGATGGTAGTCGTTTTTCATCAAAAATACCGGAAGTCACGAATTACGATGACTATCAGTATTCCGATTGCGACTACGATGACAGTGGAAAAAACTGACACGAAGTAAGTTTTTAGTTAGCCAAGAGCGGGTTTGCAAAAACCCGCTCTTTTTTTTAATATGAATACATTGTGAATAAAGATTTGTTAATGTCTTATGATCAGTACTCGAAAATTAAGCATGAAACTCCATATTTTTACATTGCCAAATCAACAAAACAATCAATCTACTATTTTGGTTCCAGTCATTCCCATGATCCCAATCATCCGCAATTTGAATTATTAAAAGCGAAATGGAACGAATTTCTTGATGAAACTAAGGGACTGAAAACAGTAGTTCTTGTAGAAGCACATGAAATGCCAGAGCCAGAAGCTACACTGGAAAAAGAAATTATTAAACATGGTGAGTCAGGTGCGGGAGCCTATCTAGCGTATAAAAATAAGGCGCTGCTTATCTTTGGAGAACCTCAAAACGATAAAATAATTGTCCATCTGCTTCAATATTTTTCTAAAGAAGAGATTCTTTTTTGGTATGAATGCCAAGCTATAAAATTTTGGCAGCAACACAAAAAGGGAAGAAGCATACATGAATTTCTTTCAAATCATACTGAGAAATATCGTAAATTATTTAAATGGCCGGATTTGGTTATATCTTTAGAACTTGTTAATTCGATATATAAAAAATTATTTAATCAAGAGTTGAATATTGATGACGAAGAATTATTCTCTCAAATTACCACTCCAATAACTGTTTTATCAAGAATTAATGAATTGTCCAGAAGCCAATCTATCTACAGAAATGAGCAGATATTGGTGCAAATAGAAAAATATTGGAAAGAGGGAAGTAATATTTTTGTTATCTATGGTGCTGGTCATGCGGTTATGCAGGAATCCGCCATCCGTAGTTTAGTTGGCTAGACAATTCTTAAGGAATATATTTAATGATACTACGACAAAGAGTAGCTGCGATTGTGGTTAAAGAAGATACGGTGCTTCTAATGCATCGTATTAATGATGGAAAGGAATATTATTCTTTTCCTGGTGGTGGCAAGGAAGAAAATGAAAGTCTAGAAACAGGAGCGCTTCGAGAACTTTCTGAAGAAACGACAGTTGATGCAATAATTGACCGTTTGGTGTATAAGGTTATATGGGATAGCGGTGATGAGAACTACTTCTATCTTTGTAATTACATTTCAGGAGAACCAAAACTAAGAGAGGATGCCGAAGAGCTAAAAGAGATGGCTGACGGAAAACAGGCGTATAAGCCGGAATGGGTTTATATTTCCGATTTACCCAACACCCTTTTATATCAGTTAGAAATCAGAGATTTACTTATAAAAGACTTAAAAAATGGCTTTCTCGAACATCCTCAAGAACTCTTTATAAAAGTTGAAGAAAGACGTCGGATATAAATTAAATGAAAGAAAATACTTCATGGGGAAATGTTGCGGATTGGTATGATACGCACCTTGAACAGGGCGGGGATACGTATCAGCGCAAAGTAATATTGCCGAATTTGCTTCGGGTGCTTGATTTGAAAGCGGGGGAAAGCGTGCTTGATTTAGCCTGCGGGCAGGGATTTTTCTCCCGTGAATTCGCAAATGCCGGTGCCAAGGTCATTGGGACCGACATTTCAAAGGAACTTATTGGGTACGCACAAGAACATTCTCCCAAAGAAATTACTTTTCATGTTTCTCCCGCCGACAATCTTTCTTTCGCTAAAGATGCTGAATTTGATGTGGTTACGATTATTCTTGCAATTCAAAATATTGAAAATATTTCGGGAGTTTTTTCTGAAGTAAAACGTGTTCTTTCTCCGCAAGGCGGGCTAATCATGGTGCTCAACCACCCGGCATTTAGAATCCCGAAGCAATCGGAATGGGGATGGGACGAGGAAAAGCAAATTCAGTACCGCAGAATCGACCGCTATCTTTCTCCTCAAAAAATTTCCATTGAAATGCATCCGGGGGAAGAAAAAGGGGAGCAAACGATTTCTTACCACCGTTCCTTACAGGACTTTTTCAAAGCATTGTCCAAAAACGGTTTTGCAATATCCAAACTTGAAGAATGGATTTCCCACAGAGAAAGCCAGGAAGGCCCGCGTCAGAAAGCGGAAGACACCGCCCGCAAAGAAATCCCGCTATTTCTGATGCTTGAGGCTAAAAAGATGTAGTTGGTATTCTCAAACAAAAAATCTTGTATGTCACACAATGTATCGTGGGAAAAATATATTAAGAAAACCGAGTCAAACCCACCCCGAGTTTTACTTACTGAAGCAGTAGAACATGTGCGGAATAAAGATGAGGCTCTTGATTTGGGAGCTGGAGCAATGAACGATTCAAAATACCTTTTATCAGTTGGTTTTAAACATGTAACGGCAATTGACAGTGATATCGCTGCCCAAGAAAAGGCAAAAGACATCTTAGGAGATAAGTTTTCTTTTTTCTTAAGTAGCTTTGAAAATTTTTCTTTTCCTCATGAGACGTATGACTTGATAAATGCTCAGTACGCTTTACCGTATAATTCTCCAAAAACATTTAACAGTTTAATAAAGAACATTACTCTCTCACTTAAACCTAAAGGTGTGTTTGCAGGTCAACTATTTGGTAATAAAGATTCTTGGAATACTGAAAACAGTGGTAAAACCTTTCATACAAAAGAAGAGGCTGAAAAGTTATTTTTAGATTTTAAGATAATCAAATTTATAGAGGAAGAAAATGATAAACCGAGTGTTCTTGGAAAACCAAAACATCAACACCTGTTTAATTTTATAGTTTCAAAACCAGAAAAATAAAAAGAGCAGAGAAAAAATCTCTGCTCTTTAGTAAATGGGAGGGGGATTAATTTAACCAGGAAAGCCATAACGGAGATGTTGACGCTTTCAATTTCTTTTCATTCCAGCGGGGAATGTGTCTTTGCCCGACCCACGACATATCGTGGAAAAACTGGGCACGGGCTCTTTCTGTTGTGGCCACTTCTTTGGGAGAAGCGACCTTGGTGCAGGCCCTGTGTGGCCTTTCAGCCTGGGCAATGTCTTCCATAATTCTGGTCCTTAAACTCATATATCCTCCTTTTTGAAGGTGCAAAAACTTTTCTAACCTAATTCTAATTATACTATTATTTTTATGTAAAGTCAAGGCACTTATTATCTTTTTGCTTTCAAAAAAGGCCTTATTTTGGTATTATTTCTCCATATATGACTTCAGGCAAGAAAATTTTGATTTCAGGTCTTAAGCCTACAGGAAGGCCCCATATCGGAAACTATTTCGGCGCGATGAAGCAATTTGTCGACCTCCAGAGTGACTACAATTCGCTCATATTCATCGCCGACCTTCATGCCCTTACTTCGGTTGCAAACAAGCAAGAACTCGCGCAGAGCACCTTGGATGTCGCCATAGACTATCTGGCCATCGGCCTTGACCCAAAGAAGGCTCTCATTTTCAAACAATCAGATACTCCGCAAGTGGCCGAACTTGCATGGGTTTTTAATTGTCTTACCACCATGCCGTATCTTATGCGTGCGCACGCATTCAAGGATGCGGAAGCAAAAAACAAAGATATCAATGTCGGAATTTTCCAATATCCATTGCTTATGGCGGCTGACATTCTCTTGAATAATGCCGATGTCGTGCCCGTAGGCATGGACCAGGAACAGCATTTGGAAATCGCTCGCGACACCGCCCGCGCTTTTAATCGTGCGTATGGAGAAACATTCAAAGAACCTAAAGCGCTTATTCTGGAAGACGTGAAAACCGTCCCCGGAACAGACGGGCAGAAAATGAGCAAGAGCTACGACAACACCATTCCACTTTTTGCGATAAAAGAAGAAATTGAAAAAGCCGTAATGAGCATTCCGACGGATTCTAAAGGCATTGATGAACCAAAAAACCCGGAGCAGGACAAAATATTCGCTTTGCACAAACTATTTGCGTCGGGAATGCCTCTTGATGAAATCAGAGCGCGGTACGAAAAGGGAGGTATCGGCTACAAGGAATCAAAAGAAATACTTATCAGAAACATCGAATCTTTCGCGGCTCCGTTGCGCGAAAAACGAGAAAAAATTGCCCAAGACAAGGAGTACGTAGTCGACCTGCTTTCGGAAAATGGGAAACGGGCTTTTGAACGGGTGGAAGAAAAGATGAAGGAAGTAAGGGAAAAGGTTGGTTTGACACTTTCATAACATGGAACGTACATACATCAACAATCTTAAAAATGAAATTGGCAAGGAAGTTTTGATTTCCGGATGGGTGGACATTCGCCGCGACCACGGAAAACTTATTTTTCTTGACCTGCGGGACGCGAGCGGAAAGGTGCAATGTGTTACCTCGGCAAAAGATGCGGCATACGCGACTGCAAACGAGCTTCGTTCGGAGTGGGTGATTTCCATAAAGGGGAAAGTAAATGCCCGTCCGGAAAAGATGGTAAAAACCGACGAAGAAAATGGTTCTGTGGAAATTTATATCGAAGAAATCTCCGTGTTGGGAAAAGCCAAAGAATTGCCTTTTGAATTGAGAACGGAACTTAATATCGATACATATCTTGACCATCTTCCGCTCACACTGCGGACTCCCAAAGGCAAGGCTATTTTTAAGGTGCAGGCAACAATCATCAACGCATTTCGAAAATTTTTGATAAACGAAAATTTTGTTGAGATTCAAGCACCGAAACTCATCGGCGAAGACGCCGAAGGGGGCGCCAACTCTTTCAATGTCGAGTATTTCAAACATACCGCGCATTTAGCTCAAAGCCCTCAGTTCTACAAGCAGATTATGGTTGGCATATTTGAAAAAGTATTTGCAACAGGAAACGTGTACCGTGCCGAAAAACATTCGACAACACGCCATCTCAACGAATACACAAGCCTTGACCTCGAAATGGGCTTCATCAAAGACCATACGGACATAATGAAGCTTCAGAATAGATTGCTCGCTTTTATAATGGAAGAACTGAAAACTTCTTGTGAAAAAGAGTTCAAGTTGCTTGGTGCGGAAATTCCGTCCGTACCCGAAACAATACCGTCTCTTAAACTTAAAGAAGCTCAGGAGGTACTCAAAAAAGAATATGGAATTGATTGTGGCACTGCTCCCGACCTTGACCCAGACCATGAACGCAAACTGTGTGAGTACTCAAAACAAAAATACGATTCGGATTTCATATTTGTTACCCATTTTCCGATGAGTAAGCGCCCGATGTATACGTATGAAGACGAAAGCGACCCGGGATACGCCAAGGGTTTTGACCTTCTTTTTCGGGGCGTTGAAATAACCACAGGAGGACAACGTATTCACGACCACGACGTTCTTGTAGAAGCTATGAAAAAGAAAGGTCTTGACCCGGAAAAGTTTTCTTTCTACCTGCAAGCCTTTAAATACGGAATGCCACCGCACGGGGGACTGGGCTTAGGCCTTGAGCGTATTACGGCGAAACTTCTCGGACTTGAAAACGTCAAAGAAGCGACTCTTTTTCCGCGGGACCTCAACCGCATCGACATTCTTCTCTCCAAAGACGATGGAGGAAAATAACTCATTCAAAATAAAGACGGAGGTTTTCGAAGGGCCCTTAGACCTTCTGCTTTCTCTTATTGAAAAACGGAAACTGCTCATCAACGATATTTCGCTTGCTCAAGTTACGGACAATTTTATTTCCTATATAAAAAGTTTTTCGGATTTTCCGATAAAGCAGAGCGCGGATTTTATTCTCGTCGCTTCAACTCTGGTGCTTATCAAGTCAAAGTCATTGTTGCCGACACTTGAACTTTCCGATGAGGAACAGGGAAGTATTGAAGACTTGGAGCGCCGTCTCAAACAATATAAGCGAATCAAGGAACTAAGCCATCATGTCAAAACACGGTTCGGGGATAAAGTCCTTTTTATGAGAAACCCGAACAAAAACGTGGAGCCTGTTTTTTCCCCGACAAAAGAAATTACCGTTTCGGCCATGCTTTCATCTATCCGCGATGTTTTAAAAAACTTGCCAAAGGTGGAGCAGCTCGCGAAAGCTGTTGTTGAAAAAGTAATCAGCCTTGAAGATATGATAGGCCGGCTCATGGAACGTGTTACTTCCAATTTAAAAATGACCTTCAAAGAATTTTCCAAGCACGGAGATATGAAAACAAAAGAACAAAAAGTGCATGTTGTAGTCAGTTTTCTTGCCCTGCTCGAACTTGTCAAACAAGGGGCGATTAAGGCGGTTCAGGAAAATCTTTTTGAGGATATTCATCTGGAATCAAATAAAATTAAAACGCCGAATTATACGTAATCAAAAAAATATGAATACGCACATTATTATCATCACCACGTGTCCGAATTTGGAAGAATCAAGAAAGTTGGCTCAAGGTCTCGTACAGCAGAAACTTGCCGCCTGTGTTCAGCTCGGCCAGATTGAAAGCGTGTACCGTTTTGAGGGTAAAGTCGAGGATGAAAAAGAATATCGTTTGTATATCAAGACCAAGCGCGACCTTTTCGACCAAGTGAAAGAATATATTCTTTTACACCACTCATACAAATTGCCTCAAATCGTCGCCATATCCATCGTTGAGGGTTTTGACAAATACTTGCAGTGGATTGATGCAAACACCGCGGAAAGTATACAATAGGCCCTATGTCTCTCGCGCAACGCATTGAAGCGATATTGTTTTTTAAAGGTGAGCCGGTTTCAACGAAACGACTCTCGGAAATGCTTTCCGTTTCGGAGGAAGAAGTTTTGGCCGCGCTGACCGAGTTGGAATCCTCTCTTTCCAATCGCGGCATTACGCTCATGCGCAAAGAAAAAGAGGTTATGCTTGCGACAGCCAAAGACGCAAGCGAACTTATTGCGAAAGTCGCCAAAGAAGAATTGTCCCGCGAGCTTGGAAGGGCGGGGCTTGAAACTCTTACCATTGTCCTATATCGTTCTCCTATAAGCCGTCGTGAAATCGACTATATACGAGGCGTCAACTCGGCCTTTATAGTAAGAAATCTTATGGTTCGCGGGCTTGTTGAACGCATACAAAACGAAAAGGACGAGCGGGTATTTTTATACAAACCTACATTCGAACTTCTTTCGTATCTGGGCATTTCCCGCGTGGAAGATTTGCCGGAATATGAAACGGTGCGGCAGGAAATTGAAAGTTCGCAGAAAGCCGCCGAGGAACAGGAAAAAGAGGAACAACCAAGCTTATTATGAACAGACCGAAATTCCCACAACTTGAGACACTTGAAACGCACGAACTGGTGGCGTGTTTTCTCATTACGTTTGCGACCATGCTTTCCTTTTATACTATTTTCCCCCGTGCCACTCACTTTGTTTTTGCCGACGATGTTTCAACTTTAACGGCAGAAAAAATCAATCCGTATCAAACAATTACTCTTTCTGCAAAAGCGGCGTATGTGTACGACTTGGCGGAAAACCGACCGCTGTATTCTTCAAACGCCGATGAACCGTTGGCACTTGCGTCACTGACCAAAGTAATGACCGCGCTTACCGCCATAGAACTTATTCCCGCGTATACCGTTGTGACAATCGGGAATGACGATTTGGCCGAAGAGGGGGACAGTGGGTTGTTCGGAGACGAACGGTGGAAACTCAAAGACCTCCTTGATTACAGTCTTGTCGTTTCTTCAAACGATGGCGCCCGGGCGGTTGCTTCCGTCGCGGGAAGTGTTGATTTAGGGACTGAAAAAAGCCAATTGGGACGCGAAGGATTCATTGCGCGGATGAACGAAAAAGCGAAAGAAATCGGTCTTTTGGAAACTCATTTTTCAAACGAGAACGGTCTTGACGTCGCGGAAGCATCGGGAGGAGCCTACGGCTCGGCGCGCGACATGGCAAAACTTTTTGGTTATATCATCGAAAACCATCCTGAACTTCTCGAAGCGACGCGTTATGACACCCTCACATTTACTTCGTTAAGCAACCTTGTCCATGAAGCAAAAAATACCAACACAAAAATAGGAGAAATTCCCGGCCTTGTCGCTTCCAAAACCGGCTTTACCGATTTGTCCGGAGGAAATCTTGTTATTATTTTCAATTCGGAGGTCAACCGCCCCATTGCTGTTGTCGTTTTGGGTTCCACATATGAGGGCCGTTTTGATGACGTGCTGTCCTTGGTCAAAGCGACTTTCCAGACAATCGCTCAAACTGACTGAAGGAGAGAGGGCTTTAAAAACAGTCATTCCCAAATGGCCATCTCCCCGCTATAATCTAGTCAATGGAAGTTTTAGACATAGTTAAAGTGCTTTTTCCCACAGTCGTATCTTTCGGCGTGGGAATTTTGATTACCCCGGCGGTAACTCATTTCCTTTACAAGCACAAAATGTGGAAGAAAAAGTCCGGAAAAGTGGACATGGACGGGACCGAAACGCCAATTTTCAACGCACTGCACAAAGACAGGGAGGTAAATACCCCTCGAATGGGTGGTCTTGTCATTTGGGTATCTTCCCTTATCACCATCCTCGGTTTTTGGCTCTTCGCCAAAGTTTTTCCTTTCGATTTTTTCTCAAAACTTGATTTCTTGAGCCGCGACCAAACATGGATTCCTTTGTTTACACTTATCGCGGGAGGTATTGTCGGAATGATTGACGATGTTTTGGAAATCCGGGGCAATGGAGGCCGTTTTTCCGGAGGACTTTCTTTAAAAAAACGTCTCGGAGTCGTAACGGTCATCGGTATTCTCGCGGCATCGTGGTTCTTTTTTAAACTTGATGTTATAGGCCTTGGGCTCCCTAATGGCGGGATAATAGAACTCGGCTGGCTTTTCATCCCTGTTTTTGTTGCCATAATGCTTTTCATATATGCCGGCGGAATCATAGACGGCATTGACGGCCTTGCAGGAGGAGTGTTTGCAACGACATTTCTTGCGTATTCAAGTGTCGCTTTTCATCAGGACCAAATCAACCTTGCCGCTTTCTGCGCTATGCTTGCCGGTTCCATCCTCGCATTCTTGTGGTTCAATATTCCTCCCGCGCGATTTTATATGTCCGAAACGGGAACGATGGGGCTCACACTCACGCTTGCCGTTGTCGCTTTTCTGACCGACTCCTTGGGCGAAGGCTACGGGGTACTTGTGCTTCCCGTTATCGCACTGCCATTAGTACTGACAACGCTTTCGGTTATTATTCAGGTTCTCTCAAAACGTTTCCGTAAAGGGAAGAAAGTGTTTTTGTCCGCTCCCGTGCACCACCATTTCGAAGCTATCGGCTGGCCGCCGTATAAAGTGACGATGCGGTATTGGATTATCAGCATCATCTTTGCGCTCCTTGGAATGGTGTTGGCATTTATCGGTTAGAAATCGTTCAACTATATTTTTTGCAAAGTGCTCACCCGCTTCCAGCGGCGGGTTTGCTAAACTCGGAAAATTTTCGGCTAAGAGCCGAACCAAGCAAATTTTCCTGCGAACATTGCAAAAAATATAGTTTCGCTCTAACGGCCAGAGGGAGGGGGAAGGGGAAAATGCTATTATTGCTACAATGCCACGGGCTAGAACCGACAATTTATTTTTTATCTCCGTTGCCGTGCTTGTGGCGGCAGGCCTTTTGGTATTCTTGTCCGCTTCCATGGGATTGTGGAACCGTGAGGGGATTGACCCGGTAAGCATCACTGTCAAACAAATTCTCATCGGTCTTGTCGGAGGAATTATCGCGTGTAATTTTACCTCCCGTCTAGATTACAAATTATGGAGAAAATGGTCACCTCTGCTTTTTTTGGGAAGCATCATTCTCACACTTCTGGTTTTTGTCCCCGGCATCGGATTGGATTCCGGCGGAGCGCGTCGCTGGATAGACCTGAAAATTATTTCTTTTCAGCCTTCCGAATTTCTTAAAATTTCTTTCATTATTTATTTTGCCGCTTTGCTTTCAAAATTTCGGGGAACAACACGTTCATGGACCGAAAGCCTCTTGCCGTTTGCGATACTTTCGGGCCTTGCCGGAGCGGTGCTCGTGCTTCAGCCGGACATAGACACATTTGCCGTTATCTGTTTTTCGGGAATAGCGATGCTTATTGTTGCGGGCGCGAAATGGCGGCACATTGGTCTTATCATTCTTATCGGCCTTATAGGCATCGGAGCATTATTTTATATTAAGCCCTACATTAAAGACCGAATTCTTACTTTTCTTGACCCGGCGCGCGACCCCCACCGTTCCGGATACCAAATTCAACAATCTCTCATCGCCATAGGCTCGGGAGGCCTTTCCGGAAGGGGATTCGGGCAAAGCATTCAGAAATTCGGCTCGCTTCCGGAACCTATCGGCGACTCGATTTTTTCCGTAGCCGCTGAAGAATTCGGCTTTATTGGCACAACCGCTCTTGTATTTCTATATATGTTTTTCTTTCTGCGGGGCCTTAAAATAGCCTCACACGCGGCCGATTCGTTCGGTAGACTGATAACCGTAGGAATTGTTATACTGATAGTATCCCAGTCATTTCTTAATATTTCCGCCATGCTGGGACTGTTTCCTTTGTCCGGTATCCCGCTTTTATTCATAAGCCACGGAGGAACGGCATTATTTGTCACTCTTGCCGAAATAGGTATCATTTTTAACGTATCTAAGTACGGCTCGCGAGTGTAAGCACATGAAAATACTCTTTACAGGAGGCGTCACAGGCGGTCATTTCTATCCGATCATTGCCGTCGCCCAGGAAATAAACAAACAAGTAAAAGAAAACAAACTCTTCGGGGTGGAACTTTACTACATATCAACCTCTCCGTACAACGAAGGAATCTTGTATGAAAACGGAATCATATACAGGAAAAATCCGGCAGGGAAAATACGCGGATATTTCTCGTTGCTTAATGTTTTTGACGTGTTTAAAACCGCATGGGGAGTAATCCGGGCGCTTTTCGTCGTGTTTGATATTTTTCCCGATGTTATTTTCGGCAAAGGGGGGTACGCGAGTTTTCCCGCCTTACTTGCCGGCCGTATCCTAAAGATTCCCGTCGTTATACACGAATCCGATACTGCGCCCGGAAAGGTAAATGCGTGGGCGGGAAAATTCGCCCGTCGCATTGCGCTTTCATATCCGGAAACCATCTCATATTTTCCCAAAGAGAAAGTGGCCATAACCGGCAATCCCGTTCGAAAAGAAATGCTTGAACCCGCAACGGAAGACGCCGAAGAATATTTTAATCTCGAAAAAAATGTTCCCGTCATTCTCGTGCTCGGAGGTTCCCAGGGCGCGCAAATTGTGAATAATGCCATCATCGACTCTTTGCCCCAACTGGTAGAGCGCTACCAGGTCATCCACCAGACCGGGAAGAAAAATCTCGAGGAAGTGAAAACCACCGCCGATGTTTTGCTTTTGCAAAATCAAAATAAATACAGACACAAGCCGTATGATTATTTGGATACCAAAGAATTGCGCATGGCCTCTCAAATGGCCGATCTTGTCATTTCCCGCGCCGGTTCGACGATTTTTGAAATCGCCGCGTGGGGCAAGCCTGCGGTTCTCATTCCCATCACCAACTCAAACGACGACCATCAGCGCAAAAACGCTTTTGCCTACGCGAGAGCCGGAGCGGCATTCGTTATTGAAGAAAAAAACTTGAGCGCCAATATTCTTTTGTCGGAAATAGAACGCATACTCGCAAATCCGGAAGAAAAAACAAAAATGGAAAAAGCGGCCAAAGATTTTTTCAAACCGGACGCGGCGGAAAAAATCGCGCGAGAAATTCTTTCAATAGGAGTTGAACATGAAGGCTAATTATGGAAAAAAGCGACACATATTCTACGCAAATTGTTGTTACCCGTTTCGCCCCCTCTCCAACAGGGTTTTTCACTCTTGGTAATTGCCGCACCGCGCTGTTTAACTATATTTACGCCCGCCAACATGAGGGCAAGTTTATTCTCCGTATCGAAGATACCGACAAGGAACGCAGCAAGAAAGAGTACGAGGACGACATTCTGGAAAATTTCAAATGGCTCGGCTTTTCCCACGATGAGTTTTACAGACAATCAGAAAGAGGGGACGTATACAGACGATATCTGGAGAAACTCATTACCGAAGGAAAAGCATACGTTTCCAAAGAAGAGATGGTAAAAGAAGGGGACAGGAGTGAGGTCATCCGTTTCAAAAATCCGGGCACGAAAATCTGTTTTGCCGACCTCATCCGAGGAGAAGTCTGTTTTGACACGACGGAGCTGAAAGACTTCGTCATTGCAAAAAGTCTCGACGAACCCGTATTTCATTTTGCCGTTGTTATAGACGATTTTGAAATGGGCGTAACCCACGTTATTCGCGGAGAAGACCATATTTCAAACACTCCGCGACAAATTCTTGTGCAGGAGGCCATCGGCGCTCCTCGTCCGGCATACGCGCACCTTCCTTTGATTCTCGCGCCGGACCGTTCGAAGCTTTCCAAAAGAAACGGGGGAATGTCCATACGCGAATGCAGAGAGCGGGGCTACCTTCCGGAAGCCGTCATCAACTACCTCGCCCTTTTGGGTTGGAATCCGGGAACCGACCAGGAGAAACTCTCCCTTGAAAATCTTATCCTCCAATTCCGTCTTAATAAGATACAGAAGGGCGGCGCCGTCTTTAACCCCGAAAAGTTCAATTGGGTAAACAAAGAGTACATACGGGACCTTCCCCAGGAAAAAATGACCGAGATTATCGGGCAATACGCGGCAGCGGCGGGAAAAACGCTTCCCGGAGAAATGGCGGTAAAAATAACCCCGCTTGTAACCGAGCGCGTTGAAAAATTGGAAGACCTCAAAGCCATGTTTGATTCCGGAGAACTCGATTTCTTTGTCGGGACACCCGAATATCCGGCCGAAAAACTTTCCTGGAAAGATACGCCGAAAGAAAAAACAATCACCAATTTAAAAACGGCGCTCACCATACTTTCAACTCTTTCTGAAGAAGAATTCAATGCGACGGAAGTAAAAGAGGCGTTGTGGGAATATGCCGAGAAAGAGGGGCGGGGAAACGTGCTGTGGCCCATACGGTTTTCATTATCGGGAAAAGACAAATCTCCCGACCCGTTCACCCTCGCAAGCGTGTTGGGGAAAAAAGAAACCTTGGCCCGCATATCAAGCGCGATTCAAAAATTATAACAATGAAATTTTCATGGCAAAAGATTTTCATATTGACGCTCGCTGTCGCACTAACATTTGCTCCACAAAGCAAAGGGGCTACCGTTGAGGAACTCCAAGGAAAAATCACCGACAAAAGCACCCAGATAGAGCAACTGGAAAAAGAAATACAGCAGTACCAAAAAGAACTTACGGAAACAGGTAAACAGGCCCAAACGCTCCAGAATGCGGTCAAAACGCTTGATACGACGGCTAAAAAGCTTGCCGCCGACGTCAGACTAACCGAACAAAAAATCAGTGTCGCAAATGACAGCATTAGTGACCTTAGTGACGGGATTTCTGTTAAGGAAGAGGAAATTTTGCAGAATCTCGCCGCTATTGAAAAAACGTTGCGGAATATCAATGCCGCTGATGATGCGACCTTGATTGAAATATTTCTTTCAAATACCGACTTATCGGAATTTTGGAACGAAATTGAAAACCTTCAGCGTTTCCAGATCGGGGTGCGCGAAAAACTCGGCGAATTAAGAAACTTGAAAGTAGACCTGCAGGACAAGAAGACAAGTGAGGAAAAAAGAAAAAAAGAACTGGTTTTTCTTAAAAGCCAGCTTGCCGACCAGCAAAAAATCGTGACCGCGAATAAACTGGAAAAGAGCACGCTGCTCAAACAGACACAAAACAAAGAATCGGAATACAAAAAACTTCTCACGGAAAAGCAGAAGCAAAAAGAAGCGTTCGAGAGGGAACTGGCCCAGTACGAATCCGACCTCAAAATCGCCATTGACCCGAATTCCATTCCCAAAGCTTCGGCTATTTTTACCTGGCCGTTTGACACTTCCAAAGTTAAACCCCTTTCAATCATTACCCAGCTTTTTGGCGGCACCGAATTCGCCAAATTGAACCCCCAGGTCTACGGCAGACCGTTCCACAATGGCACGGACTTCGGTATGCCTGTAGGAACCCCGATTTTAAGCGCCTTAGGCGGAGTGGTGGAAGATTCCGGCAATACCGACGCTTTCCCGGGCTGTTATTCGTACGGGAAATGGGTCTTGGTTAAGCACTCAAACGGCCTTTCAACCCTTTATGCACACCTTTCCTTGATAAAAGTAACCCCGGGCAGCCAACTTTCAACCGGCTCGCTTCTCGGGTACAGCGGCAATACCGGTTACAGCACCGGGCCGCACCTCCATTTCACCGTGTATCTCACCAAAGGCGTGCAGGTTATCCGTTTCGGCGAAGCGAAAAAAGTTACGAACTGCGCCGACGCTCGAATTCCCATCGCTCCGTACGATGCGTACCTTGATCCTATGCTATACTTACCATCGAAATAGAATTTAATGAAAAAATTAATTTAAATTTTAATTTTATTCGCCAAAAAAGTTATCAACATGTACAAAAGAGGATTCATTAGGGATATAATCATAATTGTCATTGCGGTCCTTGCCTTGGGTTACTTCGGTTTCGATATCAAAGGATGGCTCGACTCTCCTGAAGTGAAAGCGGTAGTCGGACCGGCGCTTGAATTCATCGAAAACATTTGGACTAACTACATTCAAGGATTCGCAGACTACCTGTGGAACGATATTATCATAGGGGTCGTCTGGCAGTGGATTCTTTCGATTATAGAAACAATCAAAAACTAATTTTACGGACACGAAGTTCAGGTGAAAGCGATTAAAATTCTACTTTTTATCCTTGCTGTTCCAATTCTCGCGCCTTTAATGTGGCTTTCTCACCAGGCAGACCAATACTGGAGAGAGGGCAAAGAAGCGCCGTTTTGGTATTACCTCCTTTTCATATTTATTGCTCCCGCTAACGCGGTTTTATATGTCGTCGAGGAGCATTGGGAGGAGCTTTTGGATTAGCTTTTTGCAAGCATCTTAAACCCTCGTAATATTTCAACCGTTATAGGGGATTTTATTTTTGTGCTAAAATACAGGACTATATTTAGCCATTACTACAATGTACAAAATCATCTTATTGCGGCATGGCCTTTCAGATTGGAATAAACAGAACCTTTTTACAGGATGGGAAGATATCGATTTAAATGAAGAGGGAATTCAAGAGGCCCATGAAGCGGCAGAGCTCCTCAAGGAAAATGGTTTTACATTCGATCTGGCTTTTACGTCTGTTTTAAAACGGGCAATTAATACCCTCTCAATTCTTTTGAGCGATATGCATTTAACCGGCATTCAGATAGAAAAATCATGGCGTCTCAATGAGCGTCATTACGGGACTCTCCAAGGTCTTAATAAGGATGAAGTTAAACGGCAATATGGTGAAGAACTATTCAAGGCATGGCGCAGAGGTTACGCTACCCGACCTCCAGCAGTGTTAAAAACGGACAAAAGATATCCTGGAAATGATCCTCTATATGGAGACCTTTCTCCTTTGGAATTACCGACCAGTGAGTCTCTTAAAGACACGTACGACCGATTCTTGCCATATTGGCACGAGGAGATCGCTCCTCAGATAAAGAAAAGGAAGAAAATAATCATCTGTACCCACGGCAATCTTATCCGGGCTCTTGTTAAATATCTTGATAACGTCTCAGACAACGATATTGCCGAATTCAGTATTGAGACAGGAATTCCGCTTGTCTATGAACTTGATGAAAAGTTGGCTCCCATCAGGCACTATTATTTGGAAAAAAAGGTTAAAGTGTAGAGTAAAAGCCCCTCATAAATTGATTGAGGGTCTTTTTATTGTAAAATAAACACATGTCAAAAGTTTTTGTGACTGGAGGAACAGGCTTTGTCGGCTCGGCCCTCGTGCGGGCACTTGTTGCGCACGGGGATGAAGTAACACTTCTTGTTCAAAAAAACGACTCCCAAGCCAAAAGTGTTGACGGTCTTGCGATAAAAATAGTTGAGGGAGATATTTTAAACCTCGACAGTTTTAAAGTTGCGGCGCAGGGGACTGAAGTCTTCTATCATGCCGCTTTTTTGTACACACTTCCGGCTATAGGGATTAGAAAAGAACCCCGAATGGACGCAGTCAATCTACAAGGCACAAAAAATGCCGTGGAAGTGGCTCAAAGTGTGGGAGTAAAAAAGTTTGTATTTACAAGCTCCGTATACACCATAGGACAGTTGGGAAAACACATTACCGCCGACGAGAAAGACCATATCCCTCCGGGAAAAGAAATTGGCTATTACGGGCGAACAAAAAGAATTGCGGAAGATTATGTTCTTACAAAGGCTCGCGCGGAGGGATTTCCCGCGGTAGTCGTCAATCCATCGGCAATTTTCGGACCGGGGGATTCGCGCCCCACACCGTCCGGGGAAATTGTCATTAAATTCCTTCAAAAGAAATATCCGGGGTATTTTGACGCGCTTGTCGCCGTTGCCGATGTTGATGATGTCGCACAAGGTCATATCCTTGCCGCGGAACGCGGAAAAATAGGAGAACGATATATTTTATGTAATGAGAAAAATTACACGGAAAAAGAATTATTTGAAATATTTGAAAAAGTATCAGGTATTCCTGCTCCCAAAACAAAATTTCCCGTATGGTTCATGAACATATTCGTCCAAGCCGACGAATGGATCAGAAGATTCTTCCCGAAGCACAAGGTGCTCATATACTGGGACCATTTCCGTCTTGCCAAGGATTTTGTCGCATTTAGCAACAAAAAGGCCGTTATGGAGCTTGGCTGGACTACAAAACCATTCGAAGAAACGGCCCGGAAGGCGGTTCTGTGGTACAAAGCACACGGTATGTGGCATAAAGCCGGCATATCAGATTCGGGGGACATGAAATAATAAAAATAAATTTTTCGTCCCGAATAAAAAATTTTATCTCGATAGAGGAGTGGAGGTTCGATAATACCGCCATAGAGTCGTATACAAAAAGAAGACTTAAAGGGGGTGTCAAAAGAGGTCTCCTTATTTGCCCCTATGGTAACGTCGCAAAAGATATATTGTGCGACGTTCCAGAGTTATCCACAGGGGCTTTACAAAGCCCCTTTTCTTCAGTATTCCCTAACCCAGCCGAATTCGATGTGAATCTAAACTGTAAATGTTCTTGATGACTTCACTATACAGTTATCATCGAGAGATGCAAGCCAAGCCCTGTGGATATTAATGAACAATGCTACGCAACGGCAATAACGCCTTCACCCGGCATGACCCCCCTTCCCCACTCGTTGTCCTCAAAAATTTTTCTATACGTTTCTTCGATCTCAAGTCTGCTTAATTTCGTATAGTGAGCAATCGTATGAGGCGTAGAATGTCCCACCAACAATGCAATGATGGCATCAGGCACTCCTTTCTTCGCTAATCGATGTATGAATCCGTGCCGGAAAGAATGAGGACAAATTATCCTTTCTATCCCGGCCAATCGTGTCGTTTCCTTAACCATTCTCTCCACTGAGCGAGAAGTAATTCCATCTCTAAAATTTCCCTTCAGCCCAATAAATAGGGCGCTAGTCAGTTTTGCACTTTGGCAGAATTGGGTTCGCGCTATCATATATTCCTTTACTACACGAGCAGTCTCATCTGTCCAGAACACTCTTCGTTTGCGGGTAGTCTTTTCTGTTTTGATCACTGCGGTTCCTTCCTCCATATCCTCGATGTTCAAAGCACATAACTCTCCTACTCTCATTCCAGTGTCGTGCAGAAGACGGATAATACACTGATTCCTGAGATCAAAAATTCCATACTCCTGCAAGGCCGCTAACATCTGTTGATATTCATCTTCCGTAATCGCATTATGCGAATTGGCGATAGCAGTTGGAACCTTCACCAGATATAGAGGAAGAGATAATTTGCCTTGTTCCTTCCAGAATCGAAGATAGTTGTAAATGATGTTCATGCCATACTCTACATTCTTCGGTGAGTATACCGCTTGGATCATCCTCATGAACATCGTGATATCAGATAATTCAAGTTTCTCTGGATCCTTTCCTACAAAACTCTGAAACCGCTCAACCCATATTCTGTACGCCTTAAAGGCTGTCCTTGAATGAGTCTCTTTCCACATTAAGTATTCTTCTACCGGCCCATGCGTGGTTGTGATAATCTTCTGGCCTAATCTCCGTCGGATGTTTATCAGCCTATCTAAAGCTACGTAATCTTTTTCTATTTGCATAAAGTTTTCAAATAAGGCGGGTAATAGCACATTAACCCTCGGTGAGTGAACATCAGGTACTGCTTTTAGGCACCCTTAATTAAGGTTGACTGTGCTCCCACTGCTAATTAAAGCAGCGGGAATTATTACCACCTTAGAACTTCGGTTTACCGGCCTCTTGATCTTAGGTAGGCAAAACAAAACCATCCACCTCTACGTTCAATTTACCGGCCTTGGCGAAAGGTGGCTAGTATACTTGAATTTGTGCCACTCTTCCTGCCCGTTTCCTCATTGGCAGTTGCCCTGTTATCCACAGGTAAGTTAGGGGTCACAACGTAAAGGCGGCGATCTTGCCAAACGCCATACTACTGTCTTCTCGAATCTTGTCAAAGAACTCAGCATGCCTTACCAATCATATACAAATACCTCTACATACATGGTATGTAGGACTAACTTGTGGCCTCAATCGGCCAACTATCTCTTAACTGAGGACTGGTTCACTAGTTCCCCGCGTGTCGTGCTCGCGCCCGACTTGCTCTTCTTCCTGACGGCTATCGGGTTTGTCTCCGCACTATCGTTTGAGTCTGCACCAAGAAGCGCAAGTCGGCCGCTCGATTGAGCGTCGACACGCGGGGAAAAGCTCAAACGATTAACCACTACGTGCTCACTACTCATTGCCTGCTGGCAATCAATTTTCCATAAGTTATAATTACCCCGGACTCATTGCACATTCCAGTAAGCCGCTCAGGCTTCAAAATCAGCTCCCACTACCCTTTCGGCTCGTTTCTCATACCGTATGTCGGCAAGGGACTGGAAGCTGGCTTTGCAACCATGAGTAACGAAATCCTTGCAGGCAAAAGACTTTCTTGGGGAGGGACGGAAACGCTCTTTGGAATCAAGACGGAAGACAGCCGGAGACATGTGTATATCGTCGGAAAGACGGGTTCGGGTAAGAGTACGCTCTTACATAATTTTCTCGTTCAACACATCGAAGCCGGCCACGGCATAGGCCTCATCGATCCTCACGGAGACCTCGCGCATGATCTTCTCGATTACATCCCCTCGTGGAGAACGCGTGATGTCGTCTATCTCAATCCAGCCGACCTCAAATATCCCGTAGGAATTAATCTCTTTGCCGATATTCCTTTCGACAGACGCCATCAGGCCGCTTCGGGGATTGTCAGTTCGTTTAAAAGTATCTGGCGGGACTCATGGGGGCCCCGTCTTGAATATATCCTCTATAACGCAGTCGCCGCTCTGCTTGACTGCGAGAATACGACCATCTTGGGAATTCCAAGACTTCTCACGGATTCTTCATACCGGAAATGGGTAGTAAAACAGGTGCGTGATCCATTTGTGAAGGCTTTCTGGGTCAATGAGTATGAAAACTACGATAACCGCTTTATGCGGGAGGCTATCGCTCCAATTCAAAATAAAATCGGCCAGTTTCTTACGACTCCCGCGATTCGCAACATCTTGGGCCAAGTAAAAAGCACCGTTGATTTCCGGTTTATGATCGACAATGAACGGATTTTCATAGCCAATCTCGCCAAAGGATCTCTTGGCGAAGATAAAGCAAACCTCTTGGGCTCGCTTTTAGTCACTCAATTACAGCTTGCGGTCATGTCCCGCACGGATATCCCCGAGGAAGAACGAAAAGACTATTTTCTGGTGATTGACGAATTCCAGTCGCTGACGACGGACAGTTTCGCTTCCATTCTCTCCGAAGCCCGCAAGTACCGCCTCTCCCTCATCCTCAGTCATCAGTACCTTGACCAAATCACACCTGAAGTAAGGCAGGCGATTCTCGGCAACGTCGGCACCATCATTTCTTTCTGCGTAGGCAATACCGACGCCGAAATATTGGAAAAGGAATTAGGTAATTCTCATTCAGCCGAGCAGTTCACCGATCTAAAAAGATATGAGATAATTGTTAAGCTGCTTGCAGATGGCGAGTACCTTGAGCCGTTCCGGGCAAGAACGCTTTCGAAGATGGGAATTTCGAAATACCATCGAGAAAGGATAGTGGAACAATCAAGACAACGATATTCCTTAAAAAGAGAAATCGTTGAAAATAAAATCGCCAGATGGCTGCATAGCGCATCAGCATAATTTTGTCACAACAAACCTGCCGAAAACGGGGCGGCGGGTTATGAAATATATGGTATTTATAAGAACCCCGAGGTTCAATCGTTCCGCTAAAACTCAACATATCCGCGTCACTCCACGCGATCTCCACATCATCCACCACGTCTTCAGATATCGCCTTCTAAGCTCTAAGCAAATTGCGACTCTTACAGAAGGCAGTCATCAAAACTTATTAAGACGACTCAAGCTGTTGTACAACAACCGCTATCTCGACCGGCCCATAAGCCAGCTCGACTACTACCGCGCCGGCGGTTCTCATCCGATGATTTACGCTCTCGGCAATCGCGGCGCGGATTTGATCCAAGCTAAATTCGGCATTCCAAGGACGGAGATCGATTGGACGGCAAAAAACCGATCCGTCAAACGGCTTTTTATTCAACACACCTTATCGGTCTCTGAAATTCTCGTCCGGTTGAAATCCAGATGCCGGGATAGTGATGTGGAATTTCTGGAAAAAGAAAAGGCCCTGCGGAATCTTGCCGGTACTTCACCAGCACACAAAAAACTTGGCTGGAATGTATCCGTCCCTTTTAATAAGGACGTATTTTCAATTGGAGTGATCCCCGACTACCTATTCGGCCTGCGCCCCCAAAACGGCACCGATACGGTTTACTTCTTCCTCGAAGTCGATAGAGGCACCATGCCTGTCATGCGGAAGAATTTGAATCAGACTTCATTTTATCGAAAACTCCTTGCTTACCATGAGACATGGAGACAAGAGCTTCACACTTCCCTCTTCGGATTGAAAAGATTTCGCGTGCTCGTTGTCGTAAACAGCAAAGAGCGACTGAGTCATCTCATTGCGGCGAACAAACTGCTTAATGACGGCAAGGGATCAGGTATCTTTCTCTTTGCGAGCATGTCCGATGTTGATTCCTGCGAAAATATTTTAAATTTGCCCTTTATTGATGGACACGGTGATTCGACTTCCTCTTTACTAACGGACATAGGAAGCTGATATTCTCGCATCTTCAGAAAGTTACAAAAGCCCTGCCATACAGCAGGGCTTTTCTTTCTTCTTGTTATCCACACCCCCTCCCTTCTGAACTTCAGTCCCCGGCGTATACTTACGATTGGAACTGTTCATTTTGAGAAACTCAAATCCAAAGGAGGCGATCTATGTCTGAATCGAATAACGGTTTTGTCGATTTCAAAGCCATTAAACAGTCAGTCTCAATGCTTCAGGTTCTTGAGTATTACGGGCTCATGCAGAGTCTCAAAAGAAATGTAGATTCTCTGAGCGGTCCCTGCCCTCTTCACAGCGGGCACACAGAGGGACAGTTTAAAGTCAGCGTTTCCAAAAACTGCTGGAATTGCTTCGGTAAATGCAAATCCGGCGGGAATATTTTGGACTTCGTGAGCCGTAAGGAAAACGTCGGAATCCGCGAGGCAGCGATTCTCATTGTGAAATGGTTTGATCTATCGGCAGACACCGCACCGGATAAACAAACAGAAAAAACAAAAGATAAAAACCCGCAAAGCCAGAAAGACGCCGAAGAATCGGCCGCACCAGAAAGCCAGTCTAAGGAAAATAAACCTCTTGGATTCTCCCTTAAACATCTCGATCCCAATCATACATATCTTACTGAAAGAGGATTGTCCCCAGAGACAATCATTGCGTTCGGCTTAGGCCACTGCAAAAAAGGCATCTTGACCGGAAGAATAGCCATCCCAGTCCACAACTTGGATGGAGGGCTTGTGGCGTATATCGGTCGCTGGCCCGGACAACCGCCGGAAGGAAAAGAAAAATATAAATTTCCCGAAGGTTTTAAAAAATCGCTGGAAATATTCAATGTTCACCGTGCGATAAACGAATCTTCAACGGAACCCCTCATCGTGGTACAAGGCGTATTTGACTGCATGAAAATTTGGCAGGAGGGCTTCCATCGAGTAGTTGCCATTATGGGAAACGCGGTCTCGGAAGAACAGTCAACACTGCTTCTTCAAGCCGTTTCTCCTCAAGGCCGCATCGTCCTTATGTTCAATGAGGATGAAGCCGCGCAACAGGGCTGTCAAAACGCTCTCATGCGCCTGTCGTCTGCCTGCTATGTCAGAACGATCAAACTCCCTCAAGAAGGACTGCAATCAGAACATCCGTCTCAAAAAAGATTCATTGAGCTGCTTAAATAACTGTCGGGTCGGGAAGTTCGGGGGCATTCCGAACGGACGTGAAGGGATAACCCTTTCATTCTGCCCGTTCCTGCTTGACGAAGCAGACTCGGGCTTTGTTCGTCGGCATGCGGGGGACCCCAAAACTTCCCGGCCCTAATAATTCTTCCGTCTTACAAAAAACGAAAGGAACGATCATGGCCTACACGCCGGAACTGACTTATAAAGCGAGTTCTACGTTACGCAGGATCGCTTGGTCGCTGAACAAACCGATGACCAAAACCATGGAATGGATCCTTACCGACTTAATCAAATTCATTCCTGCTCCCGCCATCTGCGAGGCGTGCAAAGACCAAACGAAATGCGAAACATGTCCCTTTAACACGAACGGAAAACCGACAGGAGGCAACATGCCGCCGGATCTTCTAAAACAATCGGAGGAAATCTTATGCGAACGATAAAATGTTTTGAGAGAGATTTGGAGGCGGCTAATACAGCCATTGTCCGGGACACTTTTGGGAACCAAGCATTAATAAGTGCAATCTTCAATATATGGGAATCTCGGACAATGGGCAAAACAGATCGCGAGTTCGACAAACTCATGCGTAGAACAATGGGCAAGAAGATCTGGAGCCATATGACTCAGGAAGAAAAATTCACAGAGTTTAGAACCAGTATTTTAAACGATCTGTGGATTAGTCTGAATGAAATCAGGGAAGGAAACAGAGTCGTGGTTGAATACTTTCTGGATCGCGCCCTTGACCCACTGGATCCATTTGCTGGGGTCTATCAGGCGTTCTTGAGAGGACTCGGTGCTGAGATTCTTTATGAAGAAAAAGTTTTTAAAGGTATTCGTTTCCCAAAAGGGGCCGAAAAACAGACGATTGTTCTCGAATAAACCTTCAAAGGAGAAAAACCATGAATATTACCGTCGAAAGAATTTATCGCCAGCCGGAAAGCAAATCACTTAAAGCCTTTGTTGATCTGTCGATTGACAATGTTTTGCTGATTAAAGGAATCCGTATCGTTCAAGGCCCGAAAGGACTCTTTGTATCCATGCCGCAAGGGCAAGGAAAAGACAAGCGCTGGTATGATTCCATCCGTTGTCTGGATCAAGAATTCAAGAAACGATTGGATGACGAAGTCATGTCCGCTTATACCAAAGAGATCGATAACGAATAAGAATTTTCTGAAACCGTTGGCAAATACATTGTCCAAACCAGTAAAGGAGGTGATCGTATGTACCCGGAAGTCAATGCGTTATCTAATACAAAACTGGCAAAGTTTCCCGTGGGACAAATAGTCTCCACTACAAACGCTTTGTCAAAGCTGACGCATCACGACATACTGATAGCATTAAGTCGTCATGTTAAAGGAGATTGGGGCGAAGTTTGCGAGGAAGACCGTCGAGAGAACGAACTGTCGCTGAAGGAAGGATACAGATTGCTTTCTGTTTATCAGGGAGCCGCCGGAACAAAATTCTGGATTATCACTGAATCCGACCGATCTGTCACAACAGTTTTACTTCCCGAGGATTATTGAGTTAAAACAAAACACCTCTTCTTAAATTTGAAGAGGTGTTTTCTATTATGTGTAAAAATCATTTGCTCTAAATAATCGTTTAATATGCCAAAAAGAACTTGGGCCCATTGAAATGAATCATATGATTGGGATCGGCAATCCAAACTTCTGTTTCCCATATAACACTTGCCCCAACCTTCCCGTGCGCGTGTTAAAAACTTTTGCCGTCTTGAAAGATCGGCAAACTCCCTTTTTCTATTCTGCTGTCCGTCCGTATTTTTCGCGGCGTTTTCTAAAAGCTGTTTTCCCACCTTCTAATATATCCAATCCGTGTTCTCTTATACCTCGTTTTTCTAATGGTATTTTTGCTTTTTCGCTCACAAATGAGTTTTCAATAGCTCCACTTACATATGAAATACGGGATGGTTGTAAACTTGGGACAGCATCAAAATTTGCGACAATGATCTGTTCCGCGTCAGTGTTCAATACCAAGTTAGGATTGTGAGTGATAACAATGACTTGGCGTCGGCGTTTAATTTCTCTAAAGTAATCAACCAGCGAAGGGAATACTGATTTATTATCAAGATTTTCTTCGGGTTGGTCTATAACGAGCGGGACACTACCTTCTGTATCTAGCACCAAATACATGAGCAACAATACTACTCCCTTTTTGCCCGGTGAAAGCAACTCCAAACTCGTTCCTTGATATTTAATATTATAGGCAACTTTAAAATCGCTAGTGTCAAAAAACCAATTAGAAAAATCTAATTTTTGTTTTCCTTTGAGTAATTGCGAGCGTATATCCAACTCTTTCCCATCCACATCCTTTTCAAAGCTATTGTAAAAAGTTTTTATTTCGCCAGATATATTTTCAACCTCACCAAGCTCAATAGATTCGGCAATACCTTTGATCTTCTTAAACAAGTTGTCATTGCCTCTATAATACTTACCCTTCCTCCCAAAATCTAAAACAGACTGCGCTTTGCGGAAGTATCCTTCCACATCTAATTCAATTCTCGCAAAAAATTCCATCTGATTTTCTTTTTCCTTTTTCTCTCTATCTTTTAGAGGGGCGTAAAGTTCTTCTAAAGACTTCTTTTCTTCTTTTAATAATTCAAAGTATTGTTTATAGGTTTCATCTCTTAATACTTCTTTTTTGGGCAGTTCCAATATTTTTACTGTTTCTATATCGGTTATATTTTTTTCAAGTTCCGTTGTCCTTGTTTTAATTTTCGCTATTTTACCGTCGTATTCTTTTATAGCTTTGCGAGTAGATTCAACAATGCTTGAAATTGATTCAAGCTTTTTTATCCACTCCTCGGTATCACTCAAAGGCAAGTCTTTGACCAATTCTTCTTTTAACTCGTCCAATTTTACTTCTTTATTTTCCGCCGTATCATTTTCCTCCTTGGTTTTGATAGCTCCTTTCAACTTGTTGATTTGCTCATTGAACTTCGTTTTTTGCTCATCAAGAGCCGTGAGAAAATCCGGTGTTATAGAAAATTCTATCTTTTCGTAGATTAAACCGATATTTTTAAGATCGTCCTTAATTTGCGACAATTGCTTGTCCGCGTATGTTTTAAGCGTTGAGGTTTTTGTCTTGATATTCTCAACGGTTAATAAGTGAGATTTAAGAATAGCAATTTTATTATCAACACTATTCTTGTGCTCGTTCAAGAGAGATAGCTTTGTTTCTATTTCTTTTTCCTTGTCGGTAGTGGGTTTGGGTTTTTGTGTGTCTAATTCCCCCTGCTCCTTTTCTAAATCAGCCTTCTCTTTCTTTTTGGTTTCTAAACTAAAAATATCTTCTTCCAAAGAGAAAATATCCTTATTAAGTTCTAAAATATTTCGGCGGCACTCTGCTTTCCGCACCTCTATCCCTTCGGTCTTACGCCTTCTTAATTCTTCAAAAGTGGTTTCACCCAACCTATCAGAAGCAGGTATATGTTGAAAAATTATATCTTCAATTTCATGTTGTAGCTCCTCAAAGTTTTCCGGACGACACCTTTTTTCAATAAAGCTCTGGGAAAGATACTTAATCTTTCTCTTGGGCTGGTAGTTACTAAAATCCTTGCTAATAATAGCGATATCTTGTTCGCCGTTCTTCCAGTAAAGCGTGATTTCACAACCCTCTATCGTTTCAGCAATTTGTTTTGTCGGTATAAGTGCTTTGTATATGAAAGATGCTTGATCTTCCTCATCTTGTATAAAGTCGCCTCCCGCGAAAGCGATAAAATCAGCCAAGGCCGTTTTACCAGAACCCTTTTCTCCTATAACAGAAGAAAGGTTTTCATTCAATAAAATCGCTTCTATTCCAAACCAACTTTTTGAGTTCTTAATCTCAACCTTATCAATAACTTTTGAAGTATTTTTGTAGGTCGGCGGTAGTTCGCCCATAAAAACTCTTTCACCTGGGTATGGCTCGTAAAGAATTTGTTTTAAGCCGTCATATATAGGATCGGCTTTAAGCCAAGTAATTTCCTTCAGATTATCTTTGCTATTAACTCGTTTTCCTACCCATTCGTCAAATTGAGAAAACGAATGTGCGTCTGAACCAGAAATTACGGGTTTGGATTTAATTTCTTCCTTGCTATCTTCCAAGCGGTCATTTTTTAAGAAATGTTCGGTATTGCTGGGGTTACCAAAAAACCCATCGCTAAACTTATCTAACTCATCAGTAATCGTGGCCTTTCTCTTTATCCCTCTTACTTTTCCGTCAATTTGTTCTGTTTCGGCTCTAATTCCGTCATTGTTTGCGGCTGTAAATATCAATACATAATTTGATATATCTGCCTTACCCCCAAATGTTTTTTCCAATGCTTCGTCTATAAACTCTCGTGTTGTTGTCGCTTTCTCGTAATCTGATTGATTTGATAATTCTGATGCTGTGATATAGCGACCCTCTCCGACAGTTTTATTTGTATTTAATTTTTGTAAAAAAGTTTTGATTTTCTGTTCAAGGTTTTCAATCTTCGTATTAAACAATAAATGGATGTTGACTTCCTCCTGTGCTTTGTTAACAACATAGCTGGTGGCTAACTCAACATTCGGAAAAAATTGTTTTTTTGATTTCGGATATTTGGTCTTAAACTTACTAATAAAAATAAAATAGTTATCGGCTGAAAAATAATCCGTAATGCCAAAAACCGCCGTATCGGATTCTTCTACCTTTTTACAAAATTCATCCCAAACATCACCATCTTTTTCTTCAAGACGGTATTGGTCATTCTTTTTGGTCTTGGGAGTGTGAACATGTAAGTCCCATTTTCTCCAAATTGATCCTCGCGGTGAGTTCATAATTTTATTTAACTACCTCAAAAATATCCCCCGGCTTTTCTAGCGTCTTAAATTCCCAATTGCCGAAGTTGCCATTGAGATTTACCGCTCTTACCCACTCTTGAGCCGCCGCCCACTTGGCGTCGTCCTGATCGGTTTTCTGACCCTTTACCTCCAAGATTAGATAGTGGTTATCCGTAAACTTAATTATGAAATCGGGGAAGTAGGTATGGAGCGAACCTTTCCAAAGATAGTAAATTTCAAAACCGAGATGGTCGTTTTTAGCCCACGACACCAGCCCCGGAATCCTGTCGCGTTCAAACTCAAACGCCATACTACCTTCCCACTTGCTATCGGCAACGACATGGCTTATCTGACTTTTTTTGACCGGCTGGGTTGGCTTGCTTGTATACCACACAAACGCACTTGCGGTGCTTCTTACCGGCCGCACAGTGTCAAAGATAGCGACAGGGTCTTCGGAGCTTGAACTTTTTATAAACTGTCCGAGGTGATCTACAATCTTTTGTAGATTAAGGGAGATAACTATCCGCTTGAGTAATTCTGCGTGCTCAAACTGCGGCACTTTAGCGACAAGTTTCTCGGACGCTATGAACTCATCAATTATTTTTAGAAGTTGGCTAACATGACTTGCCGGATTGCCTTCCCAATTTTCCTTGAACCGCTCCCGAAGCCGGACGGCGGCTTGGAGCTTGAGAGTTTGGAAACGCTTTTCTTCTCCGAACTTCATCAAGTCAAGCTCGGTCAGGCGGGTCAGGTCCGGCTTTCCGTCAATGACAGGCGCAACTTCTACCACAGTTCGCGCATCCTCGGTTGAAAGCTCAAGCGGCTTTAACTTATTCCAGTCAAGCTCCAAGAAGTAGTTGAGCTTATAATCAACGCGGAGCACATGAGGCCAGCGAATCTCTAATGTCGCGCGCTCCGCTATCGGCTCAATCTTAGTTTTTGGCACTGGCGGCTTCGGTGGCTTTCCGGTGTCCTCAACGGGCAGATAAGTAAACGGCACGCCGAAGACAGTTACATACTCCGGTTCGGAAAGATTGCCATAATCAATACGGCGTAACCCGCGACCGATAACTTGCTCGCATAAAAGTTGGCTCGTGAAAGCACGGACGCCCAAGATGTGCGTTACTGTTTGCGCGTCCCAACCTTCCGATAACATATTTACTCCTATGACGCATTGGACTTGTGCGCCGGGCTTTCCCTCTTTGCCGACTGTATTCACTTGCTCCCGAAGTTCCTCGGCAAGCTCGCGTTTGTTTTTTACAAGCTCCTCGCCCTCCTCGGCCTCAATCTTATCAAGCGCGTCCTGATCAATACGAATTAAACCATCGCCTAACTCTCGCGTTACAATGTGGCCATTTTTGATGGCGTATTCAATGCGCGCCGCCGTTTCCGTGCGGTTACAAATCATAATCATCACCGGCGGCGTTTTAATAGTAGGACGCAGTTTTTTCCAGTCGTCTTTTTCTCGCAACCAATCACCGCCCAAAATATCAATCGCGTTTGATAAAAGATCGGGCAACCCCTCGTGTGGCTCGGCGCGGCGGTTCAAATCGTCTTTGACTTCGGGGTAAATGTGAAAAAGTTTAGAGCGCAAATCTTTGTTCATATTTACTGAATCATCACGAACCGCAATACGCGGAGTTTTTACCAATCCGCTTTCAATTGCGTCGTTTAACCCGAAGTCGCTGACAATCCAAGTGAAAAGCTCCTCGCCACGATTATTGCTTCCGGTTGGACGAAATGGTGTTGCGGTCAAATCAAACGCTTTTAATACTCCTCGCGCGCGATGGATGCGGTCAATACCGCTAATCCAAATCGTCGCCTTCTCTTGCTCCTCTTTGTCTTCCTCTTGAGATGGCCGGTGGCAATGGTGGGCTTCGTCGTTGATAATCAAAATATTTTGAGCGTTGCCAATGTCGGGCACAACTCGGCGTGTAAACGCCTCATCGCTTTCCGGACCTTTCTTTACCACCTTCGGGCCATAGTTCTCATTGACCGGCGCAAGCGTATGCCAGTTCTCAACGACAATTTTTGCTTGTAATAATTCTTGCCACATTGAGGACGGCACGATGTTGAATTTTTGATAAAAATTGTCTTCTCGCTCCGGTTTCAAAACGCGGAGGCGATCCTTCACAGTTAATCCGGGTGCGACAACGAAAATGTTTTTTGTAAAACGGGTATCTGTTGGACTTGCGATCTTATTTAACGCTTGCCACGCAATCAGCATTGACATCACAACTGTTTTACCCGAGCCAGTAGCCATTTTGAAGGATTGTCTTTGCCAACCTTCCGGCTCGGATGGTAAATCAATGCCTTGCTTTTCGCTTGGGCTTGCCTCGGTAAGCCAAATAGCAGTTTCAGCCGCCTCAAGCTGGCAGAAGAAAAGCGAATACTCACGCTGTTCTCTATCGCGCCAGTATTCAAGAAGTTTACGGGTCGTGCCGGTAACATTGGGATAATTTTCGGCACGCCATTTCTGAACTCGTGAACGAATTTTATTAACCAACTCCAGCTCAACGAACTCACCAAGATCGTCGTTACCATTACGGCCTACGCCGGATAATTTCCAATATCCTGCTTTCCGTCGCCCATCACGCAATTCAAATTCCTGACTTTCTCGGATATACGCCCAATACCGAGTTGGCTCGGTGTAGGCATCGTTGATAATCAGTTTGTCTATGCTTTTTTGGCTCATAATTTTTTGATGACAAACGATTCAATACCTCGGTCGTCAATAATTTTGATGGCAACTTTTTTATGTTCGCCCACCTTAAACGGCAGTGATTCAACACCAATAAACGAATCCATTACTTCTTCGTTCACCGCGCCGTTCAAAGTTTTCGCAAGACCAGTCCAATCCCGCTTTTCATCTTTCATTGGGAAGAAAACTTGAACGGGTAAAATACTTTGCTCGTCGTAATCAGTATCCAACATCCACATCGCAATCCGAGTGGTATCGCCGGAATCAATCTCGCCCGTAACGGGATTATAGTAATCAAATCCATTAACGCGCACCTTGTATGTGCCGCCTTTGCTTTTAACAACCTCAATGTCCGGCTGGCCAATAAGCCAGTAGCTTTGGCTGGACGAACGCTTCTTGCGTAAATCCGAAGTTAGAAGATCAACGCTCATCTGCGCTTTGAGTATGGAAACACCCGGCCATTTCATCTCATCAATATCCTTTGACGCTTCGGGGTCAAAATGAAATGCCGCAAAGATGACGAGTTCCGGTTTATCGGCTAAAATGCGCGCCTCGTTGATAGCTTCCTCTACTTGGCGTTGCTCAAGCGGGCCGTAATCCGGGCCGAAACTGATAACCGCTTTTTTCTGTTTTCCTTTCTCGTCTAAAATTTCACCTTCGGCGTGTAAATACTTTGTCCCCGCCATCGGTTCAATACGAGAAAAATTGATGATACTCCCGCCCACGGCTCGGATACCGGACGACTTCAACTCGTCGCGCCATACTGCCTGATTCGCTGTTTCTCCGGTGCGCGCAATGTCTTCGCCGGTTGTAGTAACTTTCTGCTGACTTCCGTCAAATGGTTTAACACGAAGTCCGGGAACAGCTTCAACTGTAAATGGACTGGCTACACGGACTTTACTTGTGTCAATTACTGGCTGGTCATAAAGAATTTCCTGTTTGTCTAATTCATTGTTTGCGATTGATTTAATTGTGATATGAGGAACTTTCCTATATACAAAACCGCTTCCTACTCCTTCGGTTGGATGAGCAAGTTGATAGTGGTCAAAATAAGAAGTCATAAGTCGTTGTTTCGCAAGCGTAATAGCAACGCGCGAGGTGTCGCAAGTTATCCAGCGACGACCCCACTGTTCGGCTACATGAGCAGTAGTGCCGCTTCCGCATGTTGGGTCAAACACTATATCGCTTGGATCAGTAGTCATCAAAATACATCTTTTCAAAATCTCTTTTGATGTTTGAACGGCATAAATCTTTTTTAGTTCGCCAACTGTATCAGTCCAAACATTAGTATATTTACTAACTGGAAAATCATCAAAATAATTTACAAATCTTAATGTGTTGCCGAACGCTACCAACCGCTTTGCGGCCTCCAATTTTTTCATACCTTCAAGATTGGTCTTCCAACTCCGATTTCTTCCGGGCTTAAAGGTTCTTCCTTCAAATTCATAATCAAAAACACAACTTGCTGTTAAACCTGAAGAAACAAGGTCTGCCGAGCTAAATATTTTACTGCCTTTAGGGAGAAGTGAAGGGTTATGTATTTCCTCGGCCGATAAACTGCGTCGTTCTCCACTTGGAAGGTGAGCATAACCAAACGCTCCTTCGGTTGAATCTTTCTCTTTAAACAGTTGGCGATATTTAATTTTATTTCTATCCTTCGCATACCAAAGCAGATAGTTAGCAATACCAGTTAGTCCTTTACTTCCAAGTCCACTTGTTGTTCTAAAAGTAATAAGAGAAAAAAAGTTTTGACTACCGAATACTTCATCAAGTAATTCTCTGACATGGTGGATGTTTTCGTCTCCAATTTGGACAAAAATTGAACCGGAATCGCTTAACAACTCACGAGCGAGAAGGAAACGATCTTTCAAATAAGAAAGATAAGAGTGTATACCCAACTCCCATGTATCACGAAACGCTTTAATGGTTTCCGGCTCGGATGGTAAATCCTCATCTCTGTCCTTAACATCTTTACGATTAACGAACGGCTGAAAATTTGAGTTGTATGTTATACCGAAGGGAGGGTCTACATAAATCATCTGAACTTCGCCAGCCATACCCTCTTTTTGTAGCAAGCTATTCATCACAAGGAGCGAATCACCAGCGATAAGACGGTTCGTCCAATCTTGCGCGTGATGATAAAACTCAAACGCCTTACCAATCGTGAGTTTTTTCTCAAAAGCGTCAAAGAGTGTCGCCTGTTGATTGAGTTCTTCTTCTTTCAAAAATGATTTTACAATACGCATAGGATCAATGCGCTCGTGAATATGTAAACTCAAATTGCGGACATTGACTTCGTTGCCTTCTTGTTTACCAGCCCAAGAGAGATACGGATCAATATGCGGATCGTGCGCGTATTTTGTAATGCCATTCAACTTGTCGGTTTGTGATGACACAAGACCGACCGGCGGATTATTCTTTCGCTTTTTATCCGCGTGTGAATATGCCTCAACTGATATTCTTTTCTTTTTTGATGCTTTGCGTGGCATAAGATTATTTAATTAAATCCTCAATAGGCACGCCTAATGCTTTTGCTACTCGTTCGATATTTCTAAGGGCCATATTTCTTACACCTCTCTCAATGCCGCTAATGTAGGTTGGGTGTACACCTAAAACCTTGGCGAGGCTGCCTTGAGACATTTCTTTCTTCAGGCGGATCTCACGAACGCGCTTTCCAAATTTGATTGAGATATCAGGCATGGTCAAAATGTGTTTATTTTCGTTATTATAGCAACCCTTGTAACATTATTCTATATAGGATTATTATTCTACAAGATGACATTTCCTTGTTTTTTATCAGATTCAAGATTGAGTAGGGGGCGAAGTCGCCTTCGCCGCCCTCTCACACCACCGTACGGACCGTTCGGTATAGGGCGGTTTCTATCATCTCCTGCCTTTTAGTCTCAATGCCTGTATCATTTAACCGCCCATTCTTAACTCAGGGATTCCGTCCCTTGCTTCCGATTGTGGCTTCCTTGCGGAACTTCTGGTCATGACTTCAGAATTTCAACTTGGCTTCTTATGACAGATTCAGCCCTTCTTCGTCTTTCGACGATTACTATGGCCTCTGCTGACTTCTGCATGTTCTTCCCATCGCCTCACGACGACGATAGCCTTGCGCCTGCCTGTCGGCAGACAGGGCAAACATGCAGACATCCCCGGGTAATGCGCACTTACCTTCCCGCTTATACCCGCCACATATACGCCCATGCTTTCCGGATAGGTTTTGGGCTTTAGAGATAATTGACTCCTCACCCAGCATGTCCGCCTCTATGTGATTCCTGTTCGTCGGGCCAGCGTTTTGCCTGCGGCTTCCTTCAGATTCTACCTCACGATAGACACCCTTGCCGTCCGGCTAACAGTTCCTCCTACCAAGCCTGTAAAGGACTTACACCTTCGAGTAAGTGCGCCCTGCCGGGCGCACAATAAAAAGAACTAAATTATTAAACTTAATAATTTAGTTCTTTTAAATTCAACCAATTCCCAATTCTAAAAGGACTATCTCACAAAAGTAGTAAAGGTGAGTTTAAAGCTTTCAAACCTTTTTTTCTTAATCTTTTCTGCATCACGAAGATACTTTTCCCCTTGCTTTATGACCCATTTCTCATCAGCATAAGCATCGTGAAAAGATTGGCTTAGAGAATCCAAAAACTCCATTTCTTCTTTCTCATCTTTGCTGGTTTTCTCTCGCTTGACTCTAGTCATTGATATCACCTCCTGAGTAATTTTTTAGAATTAAATTGTCAACAAACTTATACTTCTATCTAATCGTATTCTGAAATTATAAAACATACTTGATGAAGATTGCAAATGCCTCGTTGGGTCAGCAATTATACCCACCATCATTTCCCTGCCGTTTTTCGATAATACAACCTCACAAAACCATAAATAATGCGGCAAATTTGACTTTACCATTTCCTCAAACCTACTTTTGTCCTTGTCAGATAGAGTCTTTTTCTTGGGGTTCATTAGAAAATTCTTTAATATACTATTATCCACAATTAAGAATCTTTCTGATTTTACCTCATAACCCTCTTTAAGAAATACACTTTTTACAAAACGTACATAATTTTTCTTCATATTTGGAAAAGGGATAAAAACTTTTTCCATTTCTGGGACTATCATATACCCATTTGGTTTTATATAATCTTCGATAGCTTCCCAATTTACTAAATCTACAAAAGATTTGCCTTTCCTAGTATCACCATCCAAATCTTTTTGTTGGAAAAAAGCACCAGAATCATCGTATACTAAATATTTTCTTCGGTTGTCTATTCCAAGCGTATGCCCAATTACAGTAATAACATGATCGTTTGACGTTAAAATTATGGGCAATTTACTTTCTATATAACTATCCGCCCATTCTCTAAAATATTCTTTATACTTGTTAAAATGTATACTTGAAATTGGAATTTTGGCATTATTAAAAATTTCTATCATGTGATAAATAGTAATACCCTCGCTGGAGATCATTTTAGTCTTAAACGAGTATCCGCCAACAATGTCAGAAAGTTTTATCAAATTATATTCCAATGTTCTTCTCACAAATTTTGTAACCATAGCTATAGCAGCATGGGCGCATATTGTGACAACACCATCTTGAGAAAAAAATGGAAAAGTATGAATAATTAATTCTTTTCCACAAATATGAACAGTTTTTTTATAAGTCATTACATATACATCTTCTCCATACGTCCTCCTAAATTCATGAGCTAACATCTTCCAATTCGGATATATAAATGACAAACTGGCAGACACCTCACCGATGGGCCGTATATTCGCAAATCCAAGATAGAAATCCGATTCAATAACCTTATCTTTGAAGAAGTGAATTCTTGCTACAAAAGGCTTGAATTGATATGTTGTGTTTATATAATGCAAAGAAACCATTTCCTTCCATTCTCTCTCGATATACTCATCTTCTAATATAAAAAACTTGGCGTATTTGATAATCCTATCTAACCTCGATATAAGATATCTTTTAATTAGTTCTTCAGGGATATTTAGTTTCTTAGCAAGTTCTTGGGATAGTAAGGCTATATGTTGCATTGGTAAACCTACTTACATTTTATAGTTAGTGACTATAATTTACACAACGGATTACCCGCGCTCTTGGCACAAAGTAATCACATTTAATGAATTTTGGGCAAGCTATATTATATTAAAAATAAAAAATCTTCACTTTTGCGAGTGAAGATTCAGGATTATTGCACAGTAATAATTTTCTTCCTCAAATTTAGCCCTTAGAGTATGCATTCTTATATACTAAAATCTATAATAACTCAACTAATTTTTATTAGGGCAATGTGCACATAAAAAGACAACCCCGACTGAATCTTTAGAAAAGATTAGCCGGGGGAAATATAATTTAATTTTAATACCAGCATTCAATCCTGCCAGTTAAATTTTTGTATTAGTTTAACTATAGCACGTATTTCATATTTCCATATCTCTTTCTTGCTTATTTTTAGAGGATATTCTATCTATGCTCAAAATTATCGGCATCTCTGTTATTCCACAGCAACACAGTTAACGGCAAGTGATCAGAGGCATATGCGCCATATAACCAAATCCCTTTATTTTCCCTACCCTTAATCTTCTTAGGAATTTTAACTCCCTGTGGCGTTTGCAAATCCTCTTCCCACGCTCTATGCACATGCGCCGAGTCTGGAACGATATCCTCATCGCTATAAATGTCCTGATACCACATCGTGTCATATTGGCTCTTGGATAGCCTGCCCCTCGCCTTATCAAGTGTTGTCACGTCTTTCGATATTAAGACGTGCTTTATGTTGGGCAGACTTTTAAAAGAGTCCCACTCTTTCTTGTCTACGTTCGTATTGAAGTCGCCCATGAGGAAAACGTCATTTTGGCTCTCGTCTGAATCCTGTACCGTCTTGTATACGAAAACAAGTCTTCCTATTTCGTCTTTTCTCCATTGTGCGGCGGGCGAAGCGGCATGAATGGTAATAATGGTAAAGTCGAAATTGCCGTCTTTTGCTCTAAATGAGGCAATAAAAGGCTCTCTGTCAAACTGCCTTTCTTGATCGTTCAATCCGGACATTTTATTTTCAGATTCATTCCACACATGGGCCGAATCTTTAACAAGTTCAATTTTTGACTTTCTGTAAAGGAAAGCATAATACTCGAAGGTACTGAATGCCTTGCTTTTTTCAGCGTTTGCCGTTCCATTCGGCTCGGGACTGACAACATAGTCCCAATCTTCACCGAGATGAGCAACTATCTCCTGCAAGGCTTCTATACCCTTTCCGCCTAAAGGGTTATTTTTTGTGGCGCCGGTATTCATGACTTCTTGAATCGCAACGATGTCATAATTCTTGAGGATTATTGCTGCATTTTTCACTTGATACGGATTGTCTTTGCCGAGCTTCTCGATGTTAAAGGTGCCGATCCGGATTTGAGTAGTTGAGCTAAGGGAAACAGAAGGATCAGAGTAGCAAACAGTATTTGGAGAAACAAAAAGGAGGGCAAGGAAAATGATCGTGCATATAAATTTACGCATACGAACAAAATCTTTCAGACTCTATTATCCAGCCAGACATCATTAACCACATTGAACAGTTCCTGATTGTCGTAATCCGCAGGCAACACATTCTCCGCGAGTTTATTAAACAGGTTGTATCCCTCTTTATAAAATCCGTTGGCAATCAGTTCCGAACAAATCAATCTCTTTCGGCTATTAAAAATGTTCCTCATATAAAGCAAAATTTTCCCCAGCCATGCGGCAATGGGAAACCATAGGAGCTGGAGCTTGTCATAAGGGATATTATTCATGGTTGCCCACCACAACGTTACTTTAATCCTGTCATTGTCATCAATGTAGTTTTTTCTGACAACTCTTATTTCAATACCTTTATCCACGTAATCTTTCTGTAAATTGCAAACCCTTGACTGTGGGATTTGACCTTCAACCAAATCATACCCGCCCATGCTTCCCGCAACATGAGTCCATTTGCTGCTTTCGCCGTAACCAAGCTTATGTTGAACCACAATGGTTGCTTTCGTGCCGCTCGCCACCAATATCACGTCGCCTATTTTGATTTTGTTGGGATCAATCTGTTTCTTGGAGATATTATCTTGCGACATAAGCCCTCTTTCCCACCCACAAAACAAAAAACCCTCGCCTCTAAGGACGAAGGTTTGAGTTATTTTAACGTGGCAGTTCCCCCTTCAAACGTACCGCACCCGCTTTTCATTAAGCATTTTTATACACCTAAACACTCCTGAAATCAATGATTTTCAGAAAAGCATGTCTACTTCATCAGCTTAAGGATCGCTTCGATATCACGGATGGCGATTTCAACGCTTTTGTCCGAGACCTTTTTCCCTGCCATGAAGCTATTAAGGACAGTCAGAGGCATTGTAAGTTTATTTCTAATCTCTGCTTCCAGTTCCTGTTTTTTTGAAAATTTTGGTTTGGTCATATTTTTTCTACGGTCATCCTACAATAAATTCCATGAAAAGACGACAACTTTATGTCAATCTTATTTTAAGGCCTACAACACAAAATCCCAGCATCCCTAAGACGAACAGGACAGCTGTTGACGGTTCTGGAACAACTGAAGAGTCAATGGTTTCCTCAAATCGGTAAAGATTGATATTCCCAATTTGAGCTCGGTGCCCTTTTTCATCGCTATCATAAAGAAAGGTCAACCACTGATTGGTTCCGGCATATTGAGAGACGTTGATCGGCGGTGATGAAAGAAACTCATTCGAATTTCTAGGGAATGAACCACCATCAAAACCAAACAACGGATCAAGTCCGACAAAAAACCAGAGTTCGTCTTCCGGCAAGGGGTTCTCGAGCAAAAAAGCAAATGACAATGATTGACTATCTATAGGGAATGAATATTCTCTGAATAGAAATACTGGTGAGGCTGTTGCCATATGGTAATAACCATCTAGAAAATACACGTCTCCTTTTTTGAGCCAGAAATCAAACGCTCCTATGTCCACCTTCGCTGTATGCCCGGATGTCGGTCTTGTAGAAGCATCCCAAGGTAAAAGTGTATATACTGACAACGGATCTTGAAGATCATCTTCTTTAACTAAAAATGGATCATTCTGTCCCAATTCCCGACGAACAGTATCTATACTTTGTCCCTGAATACGCGGAGCAGGATTAAGCACCTTTGACCATGCGGCTCCTACATCTGAAATTGGCATTCCATTGGATTTACTGAGTGTCCCCATCTCAATCTTATTAAAGGGATTGTGTAAATCATCATCCACTCCAAAATACCAATTAAAAGGATAACCATGATTAAACACATCTCCCAAATGAGATGTGGGAGGAAAACCTTTAGTATCTATATTAACAATGTCTCCACCGCTTTCTACGTCTACATCCAAGAAATAATTTTTTCCAAAAGATGTTGGGTAGTTATCTATCCAAATTCCTTTTCCCAAAGCGTTCTTTTCTATCCAACCGTCTAATTTAAGTTCAGTTAAAGAATAGGGTTGCCCTCCATCCGGCGCATCAAAGAGAGTAATCTGATCAACGTCATATCCATAACCATCAAGCAAATATCCTCCAAAAGAAACTACACCGCCTCCATTGCTATGCCCAATCAAGTGTATCGGCGGCTGACCATTAATTTTTCCTAAAACTGTACCACTTTCTGCAAAAGTAGTCTCCAGCGCTCTCGCCATGAGCCTTCCCTCTTTCCACACTAAATTTCCCGGCCATGGTTTTTCTGTTATTGGATCTTGTCCTTGCGGAAAGGGTTGGCTTGGAGGTCCATAAGTCGTTGATGCAACGTCCATCCAATTCCAAGCCAAGACGTTAATATCTTTTCGATAATTTAGCGTCCCCGTAATAGGATTCTCAACTGTGTCCCGTATCCAAGAGGGTAAGGAAGAGTTAATTAACGCGCCCGTCCCATCTTTTTTCACATTGTTTGGTTCCCACCCATGAACAAGGACAACCGTTGGCTTTGATGAGTCAAATCCGGCTGTTCCGGGTAAAAGAACCTTCTTTCCGCCTTGCTCCTGCATTGACCATAACCCATGAAGAGGAGGAGGTTCAATTTCAGTAGGCCTATTGTTTTTGGAAACAATCGGCTCGCCGTTTTGTGGATCTACGGAACCCGTCGGATGTTCTTGCGGTGGCGGTTCCTCATCATCTGGCGGCGGCGGTTCCGTATCGCCTCCCCCGTCATCTGGAGGTGGCGAAGGAAGAGACACTATGGAGGCAGCGCCCCATGCGTTCCCCAGTCCGGAGCCATTGTAATCAAACATTGACGTCCCGAGCCCTGTGGTGGTATCAATCGAAAAAATACTCGTTCCTGCTGCCCCGTAGAGAATCCCATTATCAGGTGATGCCAAGCCGAAAACATTGTTGAACCCTGTCGGGCCAATGACTGTGCCAGCACCCGTGGATACATCAATCTCCCTCAAGAAACTTGCAAGTGAAAAGGGATTTGAACCCAAGGAGGCACTGTACAACTTTCCATTGTGAAATGCCAAATCTCCTGACATGGGAGACCCCGTATCGCCGATCAGGGTGCTGCTCGCCGTTAGTGGATCAATCGTGTACAGACCTTTACTAGATCCCCCTGCATACAAGGTGCCGTCGTTTCCAAAGACAAGGGAATTTGCGCCCAGAATGCTATGGAACCCTAAAGGGGTGGCCGCCGCAGTTGTTGGGTCAACCCGCCATAGCTTATCGAAAGTAAGACCATAAAGATTTGCTGATGGATCAAAGGCAATATCCGTCAACTGAAAACCAGTGTTTCCAATCAGGTCAACCGTTCCATCCTCCACATCTACCTTCGCGAGATTCCCAAGTTCATCATCAAGATAGAGGAAGGTCGCAGCGTCTGCTCGAAGTTGCCCAACAAAAGGAAAATTACATACGAGAAAAAAGAATGTTAACCCTACTACAGAGAATGTAACAAAGCCCCTCCTGAATATACCCATTTCCAACCGCCTTTCCTTTGTTTACCACGTTCGTTTTCTTTAAAACATCCCTCCCACTTGGACTGCCAATCTGTCCGCTATGGCCGCGCAGGCTTTCGCTCTGTCGATGTTCGTCTGCTTTGCCGTGACCACGATGCGCGTCCTATATTCCTGATGTCCTGAATCAACTTGCCTCTCCGACGTAAAGCTGGTCGCGGAGCCGTAGGTGGTATTGGTCTTCATCATGCCTTTGACTCCCCCCTCGACTCTTTCTTTGATTTGAATGTCTACCGCGCCCAAATAGGTATCGACATGGATCATCGACCCCACGACTCCGCCGATGACAGACCCCACAAGGGTGCCTGCCACTCCTCCGGCAACGGGGCCTCTCCAGCCGCCTCTGACATTGGAACCCGCCAACCCGCCGCCAAAGCCTCCGACAAGCATGCCCTCGGCGGTCAAGTCCTGCTTTTGCGCGCCCATATAAAGGAGATTGGCCTGAAGGATATGACCTGCTTTGCTCACATCGTTAGTTACGACATACCCTCGGGAGGAAATTTTGCTTTTTAACAGCTCCGCGAAGTCTATCTCCTGAAAATCCGAGGTATTGGTGACCCGGACAAAAATGCTGTTGTTCTTGGCGAGACTTTCGGGATCGATGAATATCGTCTCCGACATTTGTGCGGAGAGGGTCATCTGCCGGTTGCTTATCGCTTCTATGGTCCCGGCGCATCCGGAAAAAGTAACTGCTACAGAGACCAATAAAAAACATACGACTGCGAATCTCGGAATTTTGTAATACATTTCGCCTCCTTCGTTGTCACTTACCCTGTTCGGTAATATTATAATCTTGAACGATATCCCCTTGGAACGTGATAAACATCATTTGTAATGATTGGTTTGCATGATATATTCCCACCAGCGCGAATACATCAGAAAGGTGCGGGCGCATTTCCATATATTGATACATCCAAGTTTCGCCGACCGAGGATTGGCTTTTGGAATAAGGCTTACCGAACATGGTTAAAATCTCATTTTTAGTGGTTACGCCTTTCTGGATCGCTGCGGCCCGGCTGATATCAAAATTCTTTCCTGCTGTTACGCAACCCCCGACAGATAAAACCATGACCGACAGGAACGCTATAATCAAGGTTGATAGGACGGGATTAAGTGAATAACGAGCGTTATTAACAGGCACTACCTTCTTCATAGCAAAGATCACCATAATCAATCTCCTTGTCGGCTTTACTGCTAAGCATCGAAAGCGACTGCCGTTTTGTCGCCTCAAGAGAGTTTCACTCGTTGTTCTTCGAGCCAGCCCTCCACGCATTCGATCTTTTCGCGGATTCCTTGGATGTTCTCTTCCTCTTCATCAATCCATCCCTCAACCCGCTCACGAAATTCGTCATTCCAAGCTGTGTCGCGTTTCTCACGAAGTTCTTCCAAGTGAGTCTCTCTGTTCGCCAAAATTTCCAGAAGCCGTTCGAGCCGTTGTCGGAGATTCCCGATATTGTTTTCCGCGCGTTCTTTCCATGCCGCTCGCTTCGCTTCCCGTTCTTCCCGGATTTGGCAGCGGGCCTCATACGCTTCTTGCTGAGTTTCTTTCCAACGGGCCCATTGATTATCAAGAATCTCTTTTGCCTTGGAGAGCGCTTCAAATGCTTCCTGCTTGTGGTGTCCGAGCATTTCACTTTTGTACCGGGACAGCAGTCCCCATCCTTCGCGCAACACCTCCGAGCACGCATTGAGCATCTCCCTGTGTTCGTCCACAGGTGACCCGGGAAGCAACCGAGAAAACGCGGCACTGAACATATTAATCGGAGCGAGGAAGGCTCCCGCCAATCCTTCTTCAAAACCGCTTGGAGGTATGGCGGAATGCGCCCGAGCGATGATCTCGTCTCTATATCTTTCCGATATACCTCTCATGGATTCCCGGAGCTGGTTTTCCTGAGATTGGATCTCTTTGACGCGGTCGATAAGGGATTGAAAACGGGTCCACGCCGCTTCTCTTTCCTCTCGACTCGGGTAACGGCTTCCCTTGAACCCGGCTGCGATCGCGCGAATTTGTTCCCATACAGGTTTCCATTTCGTCCGAAGCGGAGCGGCATCCTCGACCGTAGTTTCCAGTTCATCAATCAACCCATCAAGCTCGCGACTGTCCATTCTTCCCCAAAAAAGTGGTTCGGTTAACACCTAGGCCTAACCGGTAATTTCTAAAAATAATACCACTGACAGCCATAGCTGTCAAATGATTTGGCATAATGACCCTATGCCGAAGGATATACGAGTCAGGTTCGCCAAGCACCTCAAACAACTGCGGGAGCGAAGAAAGTATACGATCTCTCAATTGGCTAAACGGTCGGGGGTAAGCAGGCAGCACATTCGAGATCTTGAGCTCGATGTGCCTCAGAAAAGGGTGACGATCGTTACTCTTGAAAAACTCGCTAAGGGGCTGGGCGTTCCGATGTGGGAATTGCTTCGTTTGCGGGATTAATACCAGATTTAAAAAATTACTGCATCGAGGCCTAAAACTATGTCTTCGGTTTTAAAGATGCCTCCACTAAAGTCAGAAATTTTTGCGCCCTTTTTGCGACAAATTCTTTATCAGTTATCGGTACTAGATAGTGTTCATTATTCGGCCCAAGAGAAAATAATACAAACTCAATACGCGTATGATTTGAGTCTGGAGACTCCAAATAAATGAAAAACTTGTCGTGAGTTGGAAACCCCAACATTCCATGGCGTGAAAGGTCCGTCGTCAATGTACCTGCCGTTTGGTCGCTTGCAATGACTTTATCGCCCCGAGATTTCAATGTACGTTCTACAGCCTGCCAAACCGTTTCATAGCTGCCCTCAAACACATGAGTATGAGAATCAAAGAATCGTGCTTCGGTATAAGGTTCAATCATAGCCACCAATTTTCTCGGAAGTCTGTATCGATTGGTTCCCCCTTCTCCACCATCGGCGGCTAATCTTTCTTTACCTCGTTTTTCAAATTGTTCCAGATTCTCGATTGAAACCTGCACTGCCCCATCCATGGGAGTATTCCGGGTGAGTTGAACTGACCAAACCCCGTTGCGTTTTACAGCTTCTCCTTTTAGGAGCTCACCGCCCTCTTTCCAGAGCGACCACTCCTTCGACTCTTTGGGATAAAAAGCGCGTGTGCGGTAAGCTGAACAAGTGACATTAAAGGTGGCGTGATCTTCAATCCCGTTAAGACGATCCGCCTCAGACATTTCTACGAGAGATATGCCGATATTAAAATTCCGTATCTCCCAGAAATCGGCTTGTTCTCCAAACTTCGCAGGAATAGAACTTATAAACTGCATATTCCCGTCTTGACGCTTACTATGTGTCTCAAAATGTCTGAGCACAGCCCTTTCAGCGCCACTTTTGGCATCGAACGGATTAAATGCCTTAAATTCGGCCCAAGATTGTGGAAAATTATTGGAATCACAACCAATAAGATTGATTACAAAAAATCCCACAATCAAAATCCGAGACCAAGCTTGAACGGATTTGATTATTCCATTTGCCAATGTCACGCCCTCTCTCTTTACATCGCATATTGCCTCGAACTCTCCGATAAGCACGGGGAGTCAACAAGAATGTTTGAAGGCAGTTAAATTAAATCAACCTCTTTAAAATTAACCTTCTCTTCTTCAATCTGATAAGTTAACAAGGCGATATCCAATTGATTCAAAATTCCCTTAATCCCTTTAATACCTTTTTCATCAGGGAGAACTAATATCTTCCGGGCTTTCTGATGCCCTGCAGCATGGAAAACCAGCTGACCTATGGCCGTATATATGCTTTGTCTGTCCAAGGATGATTTTATTTCGTATATGCTTAATATTTGACCATCGGATAGGACTCCCAAATCAATATAACGATTATTGAATATTTCACACTTAGAAGATTGATGTTTCGTTCGAACATATTTTTCAAGCTCGTTCACGACGAAACCATGGTATGACTCATATTCAATATTACGATGAAGATTCGCTTTTCTTCTGCCAAACGATTCAGGCGAAAATCCTAATAAAATTTTCTTATCAATGCCTCTAAGGTGATCATTGTTCTTAACGGCCGCCTTAAAATTAGCGACCTCTTGGACAAAATTGTACAAACTCCTAAGAAAATATTTCGAATTAAAAGAGGCGATCAATATGGCCTCCTCGATTTTACCCTGATTATCAATGATGTCGCACCGTTCTCCTCTATACCAATCTATAAATGCATTTTTCCCTATTCCGGGACTTCCCCCTCCTATCTTTCCTCTGCTTAAAACATAACAATTCCCAGTCTCATCCTTGGCAAAAATCCCCGACAATCTTTTTTCTACACCTTGCAATGGAATGTTGATTTCTACGGCGATAGTTTGCATTCCTTTTCTGCTCACTCCCAATCCGAATCCATTCCAATATCTTGGGATAGCGACATCTTTTTTCATTAAGATTTTCGTGGCAAACCAAAGTCTATCGTCATAATAAACCGTTTCTTGAAAATTCCCACCTGGATGTCCGATTACCAATCTCTCGACGTTATTCAATTTGGTCTTGAGTATTTTCAACATTTCCTGCTGGCAATTCGCCAACTCGTTTCTATCAGAAATAACCTTTAACATATCGCATCCAGTCGTATGTCCGTCGATTCTTCTTTATTTGAATTTTATAACTCTAATTCACTCTTTTAGAAAAAATATTAGTAAAAATGCAAAGACAAACAAAACAATTGCAGGTGGCAGTATTTGAAAAATGTTGTATATCAAAAATTCGGATTTGCTTATTTCAGGGTTTATCGTGATTACTTTAAAAGAAAATGTGATAAATGAAATTAAAGCAAGAAATAAACTAAAAAGAGCTATTATATTTGCTGCATGCTTGCGCATGTATTTATTGGCTGCTTTATCAATCTTTGAATCTAAAACCTTGCTATATTTCAGTAGCTCCTCTGCCAAAACATTTGTATCTTCAGCCCTAGCTAAATCCCGATCCATTAAGCGCGGCACTTTAACCCCGTTAATCTCTATATTAGAATTTATCGGACTATCGGCATATGATTTAAGAGCGTATGTTGTAACAATAATATCTGTCTCTTCTATGCGATGCACAGTTTCAACTATTTTTTTCTCGCCAACCAACTGCTTAAGGTATTGTTTCACTTCATCCGCACTATGAATTGACAGATCGCGGAGAATTATCCCTTCTCGAACCCAGTTGGGACCTCGTTCTGATAGACATTTAATAATATCATTTCGTATTTCTCTGCCCAAAATTTCCCCTTAACTTTATTAACCCCTGCTTGCTAAAAATTCCTTATTAACATCTAAATGTTCCTTTATTGATTGTTCAACACTGTCCGCGCATCTTTTCAATAAATTACTTAGAGCTCCCAGAGAAGTTTTTTTCTGCATCTCTTCGTAAATTCGCTTTTTTTCCAAAAGGGCTGGTGGAGCTTGACCACCAGAAGAAGACCATCCACCCTCAGGATATGTTTTCGAAAATAACAAAGAACGAATTGTCTTTAAATTATCACTCTTGATTCCTTCTTCAGAGATTCTTAAGAATAAATCAACAGTTTCACCGTTTAGTGGGAGGTATTGAGCACAAATCAATATCTCGTTAATTTGCTTCTTTTGAACCAGTTCATTAATATATTCTGTTATATAAAGCTGATTTGTTTTATTGTTACGGGCGAATAAAATTGGCTTTAGTATTTTCTGAACGTCATAATATTCCACTCCTTCAGAATAAATATTATGCCATTCCAGAGATTGGGAAAGAAATTTCCTATAATCCTCGTAGGATTGAATTGATCCGCTCAAATGTTTTATTCCATCATAAGGTATCGCCTCGAATTCGGCTCGTTTGTTATGCGTCTTAGATTCCTTAAGGCGATAATCAATGAAAGCAATTAATTCATCCACATTTCCAATACAAAATTCCACAATTTCCTGATCGTGCCATTCCAGCTCAGGCCTATCTTTTATTAAATCGTAGAGGGCTTTGACTAACTTGTTGATATCTTTGTGCTTCTTAAAATCATCCTTTAGTGAGTGGGTAAGAAATGAAACGTTGTCAACAAACTGATTATCGATATTTTTAATTTCATTTAACGCCAATAATAATAATCCCATCAAGTCATCAACATTCTTATTTTCCTTGAAAACGAAATAAAGGTTTCGCACTACTTTGCTTATTATTTTGTCATTACCGCACCCAATGAGTTTTCTTGACCAATCCGATCGTTCTCTTGGTTGCTTTATTGTAATCAAATGTAACAATGTGCTGATTCGCTCATCTGTCGCCTTATTAATATCTGACAGTATCTCGTTAGCTAACCGTTGCAGATGATTAGGATCAAGGTTCGTTAATGCACCGTCAATTTCCATTTTGAAATAATCGGGTATTAATTGCCATAATGTAGTGTTATCCCGAATTTCTCTAAAAGCGTCTGAATTCAACTCAACCCAACAATAAATAAAAATGGGATATAGATGTGAATTTAAAGGTTCAATCTTCTTGGCAAAACGATTTACAAATTTTGCTATCAACTCGGCAGAGCTATATTCCTGATTTAATTGTTGGACAGGCCTTGAAAAATCATGTGATTTCAAATACCATTTTTTTGACATTACATTCTCAACTAACCACGGCCATTTATTAGCTTGGGGAGCATCCTTTGAAACTTCTTCAAAACTCTGGACAATATCTAACCGAGAGGAAAAATATCGAAAAAGCTCGTATTCAGGACTTCGAGGAATACTTTTTAATAACTCAGTAATCTTTTCTATTCCCGGAGCATCTTGGGCCCACCAGTGCAAGAACAAATCCTCTATGTCGCTCAACAGACGAAAATCTGTATTAGGATGAATCAAGCGGCCAATGTCATCAATAATTTTAATTTTTTCTTGAACAAATCTTTCGGCTAAAGGTAGCTGAGAAGGTGAGACATGGCCCATCCTCGTTTTGCCAATGTCGCTTACAACGTCAATTGCGCAAAGCTGGTACTCAATATTGGCATGTGTAAGCAATTTATCTAATAACGCCATTGCTGCATCTCTCATTTGTAATACTTTAGGATTATTGGGCAGAGGTCTTTCACCAAATTCCATTTTATCCAAATAAGAGCGGCTATATTCGTGGGTTGCTGCTAGAACTTCTGACAATGCTGATTTGACCATGTCCGCTCTATTTTTATTCGGCTCATCCAACCACTTCTCCATTAGATTCAGCATCTCAACAATAGAATCAACATCATTTCTTAAAGGAGAAACGCAATCTTTAATTAAAGTTAACGGTTTATAGTTGTCATATGTTCCCTTCATTTCTAATGAATATAATCTTTCAATTAAGCATAAAATTTCATTTCGGTATTTGTGGCTTCTGATTAAACCATCAATGGCCGGGCCATAATCATCTGTAGAAAGCAATACAACGCGATAATCATCGGGATAAAGGAAGCTAGTTTCTTGGGGAGGGGGAAAGTCAAAATATGTATTTATTAAATCAAGACAACCTTTGGGTATAAATTCGACAACATTTTTTAACCATTCCAGTCTTTCTCTTCTTTCAGTCCCCGAAGTATCTTTAGCCTTGTCGATCCACTCGTTTATAAATTCCTCTAACATAGCTGAAATAATGTTAGCTTGACCATATTTAAATGTGGCTCCCAAATTAACAAAGATATTTTTCGAAAACAGAGGCATCCATTGCAAAACTAGGTTTTTCAAGTACTCCTTACTTAACTGTTCTAGCTTATACAATAAGTAAACATCGCCTCGCATGTCAGGTGAAAATCGAATTGCGCGGCCGACTTGCCGTAATATATTAGACTGAACCAGCCGATCAATGGCCTTTTTTATAAGATCACTACTTTTATTTAACTGTTTAGCTATTTCGTCAATCGTTCCCTGATTATCCTTATTAAAAGGCACAATACATGCTAGATTTAAAAGAAGTTCATCCGCGCCGTCTTGAAAAACATCAGCAAGTGACTTCTTTGCATCAACAATAATATCTTCAATTATTTCAGCTTTAATTTTAGAAAAGTCTTTAATCCCATCCCCCCTAATACGCTTTCCGATAAGAACAATAAAGTATGGATTAGGAAAGTCATGCACAATGATTTCCTCATCGTTAACTCTATCTTTATTTGCACAGGCACGAAGCAGTTTCAATAAATCATCCTTAGGCCACTCATTAATTTTCAGAACAGTGGTAAACCCGCTCGCCCTAAACTCTTGTATTCTATCTTGCAAAATATAAATTCCAGATGTCCTTAAGCTAAGCACAACTTTGATATCCACACCGCTTTTAGTTAAAAAGGCCAAAAGAGGATTTAAAGTATTTAAATCACGGTCTGCATCGTCAAGAATTAATAAGTATTTCTGTTTAGGGTCAATTTCTTCTTGTATGGCAGCTTCAAAAGATCGATAACCCGTTTTAAGCATCCATGGCTGCCGAGTGGGGTCATACTCATATGCCAAAGTTGCTATTTCTCGCAGCAAATGCGATTTGCCAAAGCCGCCGGGTGCGTGAACAACAAATAATTGGTGCTTATCTGAAGCCATAAACTTTTGAAATTCTTCTATATAAGATTTAAATGCAGTGATCTCATGGGCAGGGACATCAATTAACTGCTTCTCTAAATCATCAAAATATAGACTGGCGGGGACTAATAACGGATGCTGTGGATCACCGAAATAAGAATTTCTAAGAAAGGGCTGTCGCTCAATTCTAATTTTTAGATTTTCTCTATGCCAAACATGTAGTGATTTTATTTCCTTGGGTTTTAAATTTTCCAAAGCCTTGACTTGGTCAACCCTTAATTCTGCAGTGGTAGCAATGCGAAGGTGCTCAACCTTGTTTTTAATTGCCTTGTCGATTTCCTTACTAATTTCCGACTTTAAATGACCCTCTGCTTCACTAAAATTCTTTTGCGTCCATTTTGATTGAATGGAAAATAAACCCTCTAAATTCTCGCTAGGGTAAAACCCTTCATAATAACCATCCCAGCCGTTATCAAAACCAATGTAAGGACTCGAAGGAATAAAAGCTGGCGAGTTACATTCAATTGCGAATAAGTGATTAACCAATCTTTGAAAATCTTTTTCGTTAGTTATTTTTCCCAGATCTACCATTAAATTACTCTCATTTTAATTTTCTTTGCCTATTAGTCTTTCTTGAAATTAAGGTTATTTTAACGCACTTCACACCATTTTGACACCAAAACTTTCAAGCCATCGCTGGATTACGCCTAAATGCTTTTCCCCCAGCCCTCGGTTACCTGTTTCCCACCTTGCCAACGTCCCCGGATCAACGCCTAAACGCCTCGCCAGTTGTGCTTGGGACAGGCCTAGGGTCTTCCGACAATGTATGATTTGCTCTGTGAGTGTCTGGGCCTCTGGCAATGGATTGTAGCCTAAGAATTCAATGATCTTGGGAATAAAGCGGATTTCGGGTTCGGTAAGCCCTAGTTCCCAGTGGCAGATGGTCATTTCATCGGCGCCAATTTGTGCGGCCGCCTGTTTCTGGAACAGCCCAAGGTCTAACCTGCGCTTCTTAACATGGTCTCCGATGGTGGTAAGGCTCTTGGGATAGGCCGGATCAGGCGGCTTTTGGGCGGTACGCCTGATATGGCAAAAAGGCAACGCAAGGATGTGGTTCTGAAGCTCTTTGGCCACTTTCTTAGTGGAGGGCAAATAAAAGAGGTTGACTTCCACTTCATCCTTCCCAATGACAATGCTTTCCGTAATGTTCTCTATAATCTTGCGTTTCTCCGCAAATTCAAGCCGGGACCAGTTCCCGTACAACCCCTTTCCCTCAGCAAGGATTTCATCCGATGAGAGGTAGTTAATCTTCAAGAAGTCGATTTCGGCCTGAACGCGCGGCATCTCATCTTCCAGTTGCTTTTCTTTCTCCTCCAAGGGTAAGTAGCGCTTGCCGAACCCTTCCTTGGTGATCTGTTTGGCCATATACAGGTCATATGTTTCATCCATTTCCTTTTTAATCTTCTGATACTCCCTCTCCAAGGCCTGCATCAGTTCCGCTTTGTCCTTGATGGTGTCTTCCGCCCCGTGAAGGTACTTCTCTATATCCTCAGGGGACATGAAGAACCCTTTCAGTTCCTCAAGGTAGATTTCCTCAAGGTCGGAAATAGTGATTTTGTTTCGGCACTTGCGGCATACGTATTTGTTGGGGTAATTGGAAAGGACGTACATCTGACCCTTGCAGGCGCAGACCGCATATCCGGCAAACAACTGTACGGCCGTTCTCGATACCCGTTTTCGTGACTTTCCCTGTTCCTCAAGAATGTGATTGCATCGCTGCCACAGTTCGGGAGAAATGATGGGCTCGACTTCCGTGAAAACCCAGTCTTTCTCCGGCTTTACTTCCCAATGCCTCTTTCTATCAAGCGTTTTACTGTAATTGGCGCGGTGCAGTCCTTTAGCAGTGGAGTCTCTCAAGAGCCGGTCAACGGTCGTGTCCGAGAATTTTGAATTGTTCCTCGTTCGATAACCGGCTTCGTTCAAAAGACGCGCAACAACCTTCTTTCGCCTGTGTTCCAAGAAAAGCTCGTACATCTGTTTTCGAATCGGCACCTCGTTCGGAGCTGGGATAAGTTTCTTGTCCTTCCACTGATAGCCAAAAGGCGCCGCTCCCCCCAAGGGTTTCCCCAATTTTGCCCTGATGGGCACGGAGGCAGCGACGCGTTCCGCAATTTCATCTCGTTCCCATTGGGCAAGCGCACTAATCATGGTATACAGGAGGCGTCCGGCGGGACTGCTTGTATCGATTGATTCTTGCAAGCTGATCAAGTCAGCATTGCACTCTCTAAAGATTTCGGCGAATTCCAAAAGTTCTTTGGTGTTCCGTGCAAGCCGAGCGAGTTTGGAAAAAATAAGGCCGGTGATCGTTCCCTTGCGAACGTCGCTTAACATTCTCTGAGTTTCTGGATGATTGAAGACGGTCTTCCCGCTCACGGCTTCAAGATGATACACTGTTTTTACGTCCCACCCCTTCGATTCGGCGTAATAGCTGGCTCGCTTTTCATGGTGCTCTGGGCTCTCTCCTTTTGCCTGATCTTCGGTCGATACTCTGATCCATATGCCGACTTGCTTTTTTAATCCATTTCCCTCATGTACATTCTTAGGCATGGCGCCCTCCTCACTTCTTCAGCTCTTTGAGTTTCTTTAAAGAATTGGCAACGACCCTCACAATCGCCTGCTCGCGGATTTCTGCGCTGTCAGTCGGGCGATAATTTGTCTTTAATTTATATCCCTTCACCGTCTTTTCGGTGCTCATTGATTTCATCGCGATTTCCTGCATGAAGGGTAAGAGTTGTTCGGGAGAAAAGAAACACACCCGCTCTCTATCCTCTTCGGTAACTTCCAACGCGATAGCATTTCTTAACTGTTCGAGTTTTCTGGGATCAGCGGATATTACCGTAACATATTGGAATCCTGCGGACAAACACTTTTTAACGTTGGCCGCCTCCTGATCCACCGGCGTCGTTACGCAAATCTGGCAGGCGATGGAACACTCCCCTTTTTGAAGCGCGACATCGACGCTTCCTTTGCCGTCGAGAATGGATTTCTCGATCACGGAAAGATACCCCAAATCATCCGCCTGTTTTTTTATGAGAAACTGAAGGTACTTATGCTCCCTGCCTCCTCTCCCCGGCTGAACTGGTATGGGAGATCTCTTTCTCTCGGCAATCGCATGGATCGGCGCGGATTCTCTTGCAGACGGAATGTCTTCTTTTAGAACTCTGACTTCTTCCTTCTTCGGTTGAACAATTGACGGCTTTTCAACTTCAAATTCCATTCTCGGTTCAATTGGCAAGTTCTCTCGTCGAATGCCGTATTTCTCTCTCGAAAGAGCGATGATTCGCCGCCGCTTCTCCTCGGCAATCGTCTTGTCAACCCTCGGGAGAAGTGCAGTCGTCAGATTGAAATCAAAGTCGGCCCGCTCGATTCGGCAGACAGCCTCTCCGATTCCCAAGCTCTGCATGTCATCCGACTTGAAAAAAGAAAAACCGTTCTCCAGTTTTCTCGCGTCTTGGTCTCCCAAACGAAAACAAATGCGGGTACACGCGTTCGCAAGCACCGCGCTCGCGACATCCGGGTCGCGCGCTTCCAACTGCCGTAATTCCTGATGCGCAAGCGTCAGCCCTAAACGATATTTTCGGGCGCCGGAGAGAATAGATGCCATAGAAGGCGTGGAGAAATTTTGGAATTCATCGATATACAGCCAGAAGTCCCGCCGGTCTTCTTCTCTTGTTTCTTGTCTCCCCATGACGAGCTGATGAAATTTGGAAACGAGCAGACTGCCGAAAAGATAGGCGTTCTCCTCTCCGATGGCTCCCTGCGAAAGTCTGGCGAGAAGAATCTTTCCGCCGTTCATGATTTCAGCAAAGTTGAGACGGTTTTCTTTTTGGGAAACCATATTGCGGATAGGCTTCGGACGAAGAAAAGCGTCAAGCCGGGTAATAATCGGGGCTTGGGGTCTTCCGGACAAAAGCGGATAAGCACGGGTCCAATAATAGACAACCTCGGGGTCGGTGACTGTTTTCAAAAATTCCGTTCTGAAGGACGGCTCGATGAGAAACCTGCGCAAATCGGCTAATGTGCCGCCGCGTGTGCTTTCGAGAAATGCGATCACCGCATTCGAGAATACGGATGTCATCTGGTCTCCCCATGCTGTCGAAAGCCTGCGGAAAACGGCGACGAGATCGGAGGCAAGCAAATTCTTCTCGAGCTCGGAATGCGCGGACAAAATGTTAAAGCCGATTGCGTATTCTTCATCCGATGGGTCGAGGACGATGACGTCCTCGAAGCGTTCTTCCGGAATGTGTTCCAATATGGTGTTCACTAAGTCACCATGCGGATCAAGAACGGCAATTCCTTCCCCATTGCGGATATCCTGCAAAATGAGATTAAGCAGCAACGTGCTCTTGCCGGTACCACTCGCGCCGATTACATGCGTATGACGCACTCTTTGGTTCGAGTTTAAGGTAACCATTCGAGTCTCGCCGAGATGAACGTTTTCCCCGAGAACCAAGTTATGGTTTAACGCCGTCTTGGGCGCGGCTTTGGTCTTCTTTGCCCTCCGGTTAAGTTTTTCCGTTTTCACTGAATCCGAGGGCAGATGGACAATGGAAATTAGTTCATCACTATTGAGAATCATGCCGCTTCTTCTCGATTTCCTTGCGATCAAATCATTCTCGCGGTCTTCTAAACTATACCGTTCATCGTCTTCAAGCGGAATCAATTCGTTGCCGGTGGGATTTGAAAAGACCGACAGACTTCCCGCAAGCGCCTTCACGATCTCTCTTGACCTATCCATTCGCGTGCTTCGCGCGGCAATGCGCACAACTGCGGCGTATAAAGGCTTTTCGACTTTTGTCTTGGCTTGAGCGGCAAAATCCGGGGCGTTCATAAAGAATGGCGTGCCGTCGGGACAGATGACTGCTTGCAAAATGCTTTCAGCCCACGGCGCGCAAACCGGCTCGAAAATCACCTGAAATACAGCGGCTTCTCCATCCCGCATCTCCGACAATGCTCCCATGATTCCGATAAATGGATCGGGGTCTAACTTACGTGAAGTTGCAAGCGGCAACATGAACTCCTGAGCAAGTCCGAAATCAACTATGGCAGTCTCTCCATCGCCTTTGACGCCTCTCCATGAATTTCTAAAGAAATCGGAACGGATAGACATGGAGGCTTCCGGGAAATGCGCGGAGAGCTGGGCCCTTACCTGACCCAGATCACCATCCGAAACGACGATTTGAACCGTGATCGAATCGGACAAACCGATGATTTCGAAAACAAGCGGGTGCGCGCAATACGACAGGCTCAACAAAAATTGTTCAAAGACTTCTTTGGAAACTTGGGATGCGGCGGGCAGGGTTATCTGAATCTCATGAGGCAAAGTATATGACGCCCTGTTGGATTCGATATCAAGCGGTTCCGCCTCTTCGGGAGCATCGCTCGCCGTATTCTTTCTTCGCGAGACAAGCAGACCAAACACTTGATCTGTCACGCTACTTAAAAAAGTCTTCCTGCGTCCGTCATCGATGGAGGGTTGGGTTGAGTAATATCCGGGAAACGATACGAACGGAGGCTCAGGAAGAACATGAAAATCAAAAGATTGTATTCCTCTGCCCCCATATTCCCATTCGTAAAACCGGCGGGTGGCTTTGACGATTTGCGATTCGTATATATCTTCTGCCAATGCCATGCAACAATTCCTTCAATGAATCATTTCCACAGGGACTTCATAATCGGTTTGCGTTGATCTTCGGTAAGTCTGATTCCCTTAGCTTTCGTCACTTCGTCTATGACTTCCAACACTGCTGAATGAACGGCATCGGCGTAGCTATTTATGGCGTCATAGCGAAAAAAAGTAACGGGCCTAAAAAAATAATAGTAGACGGCACCAAGGAGAAGAATTTTGAGGACGATAGCATCAAAGTCCGTCAATCCTTTGCTCGCCATGCTTCTCGAAAACCAGACAAGCGAGCCGATTACTCCGGCAAGAACCACCGATCCCCAGAAGAATCCTAACGATGAAATAAACACATTGAAGAAAAGAACCACGATGACAAGCAGGACAAGCATTTGAAGAGGAGTAAGACGCGACGATATGTCCCCCAATCTCGATGAAAAGAAGAAGCCAGTCCCGAACGGTGCGGCGCATATGTAGCCGATAAGCCGCTCCCGGCTTAAACGCAGATACTCACGATTACTGGAAAGCAGTCCCCCTTCTTTCCATTCAACACGTGATATTTCCAAGTTGGGTATTTGACGCCGGGCAATGGCTTTTTCGAGGAGATCGTAAAATTCTTGAGGGGAAGTATTGAAATTTTCTATAAGGTGATGCCAACTCAAAATTACATCTATTTTCTCAGCCCGTTGGATTATAAGCCCCTTTTTTGAAATGATAACAATTTAAAAATTTATTATACCATTTCTAAGCTAATGAGTTATAAAAAATGATTGGACGGGTGCATCCCCCATACTTAATAAAGTTTCATGCCTCTTAGTTGGCAAAGTTTTAAGAATAGCTCAGGCATACCAACATTGCAGTGACACGTCTATTTGATTATCGTTTTACATCTAAAATTTCGTACTAAAAATTGATTCAAAACCACTTCCCTTTCCTGTATAATTATATTTAAGTTGGTCTTCAATATTTATCTTGTTAGCACATATCCCTATAGTTTTCCAAGGAGGACAAAAATGAAGGAAGAGGGTTTTTTGTTAACACTTGCTCAGGTTGGAATAGCGTTTGCTGGGTTTAGTGGGCTGATTACTGTATTCAGGAAATCTGAAAAACCATGGACACTTATTGAAATCGCTGCTGTAAAACTGATTTTGCAGCATACACTTGGACTATTTTGTTTTTCTCTTCTCCCTGTTTTTATTTTTTATTGGCATGGATCAGAGAAACAAATTTGGAGGATCTCAAGTATAGCGCTGGCTGGATTTTTTTGGGTAGTATTTGTATATAATTGGCAGCAACTAAGACGACTAACTAAAGATGGTCACGTTCCGGCACACCCTAAAATGCTAAAACGTATATTTTTTCCCAAAACAGCTGCTGCGGGCATACTTCAAATTTTTAACATCTTTTTTGACCAATTTCTTCTATATTCCATTGGCCTAGCATGTCTTATTTTTTCGGCAGTAATACAATTTTGGGTTTCTACTATGCGGCACACGAGCAACGAGCAATAAAAAATAACTGCTTACTATGAAGCAGTTATTTTTAAAATTTCGGCTACTTAATCGTAGTAGTTTTGACCTGTGTAAAGCATATAAATGCCCGATCCAATTTCAAATACGATAAAGACGCCACAAATTATCTTCACTATCAAGGGTAATTCCATTACACTCCTCCTCTTTGGCAGTTACAGCCCACATGCGTGATTGCATGTGCAGCTTTTTTCTGCCAAAGAGGAGGGCCTTCCCAAGAACACAAAATCCTTTCTTAATCAAAGCATACTATCAAAAATTTGTCAATACCACGAGGAGGATCGTTCTTAGAAAATAAAATCCAGCCATATAGAGTCCCCATTTATGTTTAGATAAATTTTTAAGAGATTAAAGAATTGTGTCCCCTTCGTAAATGCAGTAGCATTTACGAAGGGGAAGAAAACCCAAGGGGTTCTCCAAGGGGAAATTTTCAACGCATTTTTTGGCGCGTCCAATTATCCACTATTCAATATGGTTCGTCATTGAGCCAGATACCAAGAGAAAGGTTTGCGACTTGTGGAAAAATAGGCTGTACCTATTTTCAATGTGCCCCTCTGCGAGGAATAAAACATCCCGCTATTTGTCACATTGCAAACGCCTAACTCTCAAAATCTCTCCGGCTCACTGATATAACTCTGCAGTGTATTTGTCCGAAAAACACAGATGGAGGCTTCTATCTATAGTTTGATCATTCCAGCCCCCTTGCCATTGCCTGCCGGTAAATGCAAAGAATAACTTCTTCGCCGGCCTTTCGGCCGCACGCAATGGCAGCGACCTAGAATTCGATGATCTCTAGTTCATCGTCTTTACTTTCCGTGCCAAACGACTTCTCCTCTAACGAAACAATTTCAAATTCTTCATCCGGCATAGAAGTAAAGCGGTTGGTTATTAATCTCGACCTTTCCCCCTCTTCTTATGCAAGGGAGTCTACAGATGAGAGCTGGGGTTTAAATTGATAATAAGTGGGTTCCCTTGTTTCTCTCCTCTGTAGGCTTCCATGCACAAAAGCCCAACTGATCTAAATTCAGCTGGGTTTGGAAAATTTTTAACGTCTCTAAAGTCTTATTGTGCGACGTACCAGAGTTATCCACAGTTGTCACATTCGGGGCTACTGTCAAGCACTTCCCCTGAAGTTCATCCGCCATTTCTCAAATCCGACGATATGCGCGAAAAATAAAAAATTAATAATAATTTCTTTTTCTGAAGAAAAAATTTCAGAAGTTTTTAAAATTTTTGAGAGAAAGAAGAGGGAGTATAAAAACAAATGTGTATTTCCCGCCACCTTCCCCCTCCCCCGACAAGGATACCGGGGAATTGTCTGTACAAAAAAACCGCTACGTTAATTTATAAACGTAGCGGTTAAAACTTAAGAACGAAGAGAATTCAGAAACCTTTCCTGCATCGACTTTTCATAGTGACTATCCGCTTCCTGGCCCGCACTGATATTTTCCTGAAACACCTTTCCCGTCCTCAGGTCATCAAGGGCATATGCAACCATTTCTTCAATGTTGCCTTTAGTCACGAGCGGAAGAGACTGCCCCTTTCCCTTTTCGGAATAATGCAGTCGATTGACGACATACTGCAATCCAAAAGAAAATGCTTTTCCGAGCCCGGAGTATGAAGGGACATAGAGACTTACCCCTTCCGACCTGTTTGAAAGAACACCTGTGTTTGAAATGCCGTCATAGTGGATTTTGAACTGATAAAATCCCACGGTTAAAACCGAGAACAAACTACGGCAGTGGTTGAAAGCCCTATCTTCCGAGGGGGTGGGAATGACGCGCAGGAGATACCCCCTGTCTTTCATAAGGTTTCCTGACAGTACCGAAGAATCACCCAAGATTTTCGGGTGACGAAACAGTTTAATACATATGTCGCCAGGACATCCCGTACCCGGTTCGGCGATGAGGATGTATCCTCTTTTGAAAATAAGCTTTGTTGCTATGCTTCCTACATTATTTTTGGTAATGATGGTAAACATTCGCCCTCCTTTGTGCCCGTTAGTATTTGGTTATTGTCATGGAACTTTGACTAGGGCACATTCAAACACGGGCCCAGGGAAATTGCAACAAAAAACCCCGCCGTTTCCAGTAGGGGTTTTTTGTTTAGATTAGTTCTTCGCTATCTCATCCGCGAGGGTAAACTTTGCCCAACATGGAGAGGATGACATCCACGGGCGTGCCCCTTCTCTCTCATAGAGGTCGCGGGCATAGGCGAGGTTGCCATCAAGCGTATAAATGTCCAATCCCAATTTTTTTGAGCGTTCAAGGTGATAATATTCGTTAATCTGCATCACCCCGACATCGGCACGGTTCACTTCTCCACGAAGAATTTTACCGCCCTTATCATACTGACGAAATCGAGACTCACAGTACGCAATCTTGGTCATCACGGGTGTGTCGACAAAGTAATGGCGCACATAGAGTTCAACGTTCGTAGCCTTCTCCAACTGTTCCTTCTCTTCCTTTTTCACCTGAGTAACGGCGGAGGTTTCCACCCCTGCCACAGGAGAATCGGGAACGATAGTGTTGAACGAGTCGGGAATTTGAGTATTGGTTATATTTGAAAGAGCGAAGATAATGCTAAGTGCGGTAAGTTCTAAAATAGGCTAAATTTTATTTTGTAAAAGGCAACTTTCGCTTTGGTCTTATCCCCTGCGGAATGAGATGTTGGGCGAAACGCCTCTGTCCTGCAAGCCTCCGGAAGAATCAAGAAAGTTTTTTCTATTTCAACCGAAGCGGGCTTTTAGGAAATGAAAAAATCCAGTTCTTCACTGGACTTCTCTTAATCATAGCAGATTTTAAGAAGAGTGTCAATCCCCTTTTTGTTTTATAATAGAAGATACGGCTTAACAAAGCCGTATCTCCCCTACCCTGCCAAATCAGATTAAACTGCCTCTTCCGGCATAATGACCCAGGCTACGAAATAGGCCAAAATCATCGGAAAAACACCCGTTACAACACCCAAAAGGAGTGTTCCGAGGCGCACAAGAGTCGGATCAAGCTCATATGTCTCCGCAATACCTCCGCATACACCCCCCAGAATCTTGGTTTTAGTTGAGCGGTGCAATTTTTTCTTATTTTCCATTAAATTTGTATTAAATTAACAATCTTCTATCATCGCTGGCATTCTAGCACAAAAAACAGCCTTTTCGCAAAGAAAAGGCTGTTTGAAACTATTGTCCTACCGAAGGGGAATGGTGGGAGTAAATGAGTTGCCCAGAAAGTTTTGAGACTTTCCAAGGGCGAACTGAAATGTTTTCAGGAACAGGACAATGGTCTGTTGTATTTCCGAAAAGATGTCGGGAACAAGAAACTTGAGGAGGATGATAAGCAACCCAAGTCCCAAAACTCGTAATATTCTCATAGAGAATGGTTTTGAGAGGGACTTGTATCGCAGACGACTATCTGCGACTGAGGCTTAATCCGCCTACTCCCCCTCTATACCGAAGGCTTTATAGAAACCTGCGATACAGAGAGGGTTTCCTCGTTCACTATCTTTCGAAACCTCAAAGAACTACCTGTAGAATAGCACGAAATTAACAAAAAATCAAGTCTGTTTTTAATAAAAAAAGACCGGCGGGTTATGAGCCCGAGGCCGGTCTTTTTGGAACGGATACCTCTACAGAGAAGAACCACCGGACGAAACAGCATTTCAGACAATTGAAACACTCAACGTCGTGCTACTTCCTAAAGTATACAGTTTTTATTAAAAAAAGGTCAAGAAAAAAGGCCGGAGGGGGTGTCTATTCCTTAGCTTATGGCTTCGATATAACCGCCTTTGCCTTTTCCCCTCCAGCTTCCTGCATCCTCATTCAGTATACATATTTTTAAATAAAAACAAACCACCCCTCCGCCTGTTACAGCGGAGGGGTGGTGTTAATAAAAGTTACCGAACTACTGTGGGCTCCCAGTTCCCTATCTCGCGATAGAAGGAATGGGGCTCGCTTGGAGGAAGTCGGGGCCTAAAAGCCCAAGCATCGCTTTCTCCATCCCGTCAAACACATCCGGAAAGAATTGTTTGAACGCCAGGACGAGGAAAATGAACCCCGCTACCCGTAATATTGTCGTCATTTCTTTGGACAGAAGAGACTTCACACGGTGCTCGACGCCCACACACCGCATGCGGAAGATTCATCCCTTGATGAAATTCATCTTTCGATGAGCCACTCCTCTGCAATTCCAATAGTACCACTTTTCAAGCCCTTCGTCAATTACGAATCACTTTTTGGCAAAAGTCAAAAAGGGCTAATTTTGCTTTAAATGTTCTATACTTAAAAAATACTTATGCACAGCAAGAAGCTAATTCAATACACCATCTCCCTCGGCGCGCTTGCCGCAGTCTTCTACCCTATCTTTGTATGGTTCGGGAATTCGGATTTGTCGTGGAACAAAACGGTGGTGTTTGAAATTTTCCCCGTGCTTGGGCTGATCGCGTTTTCCATCATGTGGCTCCATATTGTCGGAGGGCCTTTCAGAGAAAAGTTGGAGCAATATTTTGATTACAAAAAGTTTATGACGATTTCTTCTATCGTTGTTTTAATCTGCATCGTTCTCCACCCCCTTTTAATCTATGTCGGTTTCTGGCTTATCGGAGTTAAAGGAAGCGGATTTACGTATGCTCCGGGCGATAAACAATACCTCGTATGGTTTGCCATTGTTGCATGGCTGATTTTTGTCGCTTATGACATTTTAAAGAAATTTAAGAATACCGATTTTTTTGTGCGACATTGGTACATCGTTAAACTCATCGCAACGCTCGGTTTCTTTCTTATCCTTTTCCATTCCCTCGGTCTCGGAGGAGATTTGCGCACAGGTTCCTTGCGGTATGTGTGGATTTTCTATGGCATTACTGCCGCAATCGCCGCGATATATACCTACGGCATTCAGCCGTTTTTCAAACTAAAAAGTGTATAACATCTATTGAGTAGGCGGTGTTGATACTCGGGACGCTCCCCCAATTTGAACTGTTTGAGCGGTTATACTGCCATCTTGGTTCGCCGTACCAGTAATAACAATTTGTTCACCGGTTTTCAAATCGTCTGCCGAACCAACTGTGTTTTCTGATATTTTTGTACTTTCCGAAAATAGGATAATCTTTGAACCTCCGTCCTGCAGTTTAACGGTAATACTCTGTTCGTCTTTTGAAATAATTTCTCCCGTAACAAAAGAAGAGCCTCCCCGCGTACCGTTTCCTTGCATCACTATCCCCACATTTTCACCCAACTGTTGCGTACGCTCTTGCCGCTCTTCGGCGGAAAGATTGGAAAAATTACCGCCTTGAAATGTCGCGGCAGTATTGTTTTGTGCATACTTCATGCCCCCGAAAAATGAAGCGCTTCCGACAATGACTACTCCGACTACGGTTCCTGCAATGATTTTATTCATAATTTTTTCTTTATTGTTTAATTTTTACTGATTATTCGTATCTTAATGCTTCTATCGGATTAAGCGCCGCCGCCCGCCGTGCCGGATAATAACCGAATACTATGCCGATAACCGCCGACACGCCAAAGGCAAGAAGAATTGAAAAAATAGAAACCTCCGTTTGAATAAGTCCTAAAGCGGTAATCGTAAACGATATCCCCCACCCCAGGACAACTCCGACAAATCCTCCAACAAATGTGAGCATAATTGCTTCCGCGAGAAATTGAAGACTGATATCTCTGCGTTTTGCACCAATGGCTTTGCGCAGGCCGATTTCTCTCGTCCGTTCGGTAACGGTCGTGAGCATCATATTCATAATGCCGATGCCTCCCACGAGAAGCGAGATGCCAGCCACGGCGGCGAGTAAAATAGTAAATGTCTGCGTGATGCTTGAAGCGGTTGAAATGATGTCTTCCTGATTCAAAATACTGAAATCCGCCTGCGTGGAGTCGGAGATTTTATGTCTCATTAATAAAAGGTCGGTGATATCCTGCGCCACCTGTTTCATAACGTCCGCGTCGGCAGCTTGCACGTTGATGCTGGTTACGTACTTGTCTCCCGTAAGATACCGTTGGGCGGTAATAAGAGGAATGTATATTTGGTCGTCCTGGTTTGTGAAACCGGAACCTCCCTTTGTTTCAGTTACGCCAACAATTTTGAATTGCAGCTGGTTGATTCGGATTGTTTGTCCTATAACAGAAGCGCCTTCTCCGAACAAATCATCGCTTACGGTGGGTCCGATTACGGCGACTTTTGACCCCGAAGCGTTATGCGTATCTGAAATGAACGAGCCTTCGGCTATGGCGACATTGCGCACCGCAGGATAACTTGAAGTAACGCCAACCACGGACGTATTCGTATTGGTGCCTTTTGCTGTCACCTGATAGCGGCTGGAAACTTCTGGCGAAATAGCGTTAACCGATGAAACTTCGGACAATATCGCTTCGGCGTCTTCCAAAGTAAGCGTTTGTGCCGAGCCGCGGCCTGTTGATGCGCCGAATCCTATCGTACGCTGCGCACCGGGTGAAATTTGAATAAGGTTTGAACCGAGAGATTGTATGCTTGATTGAATCGTCCCTTGTGCCCCCGTGCCAATAGCGACCATCGTGATAACGGAAGAGATGCCGATAACAATGCCGAGCATGGTAAGTCCCGACCGGACTTTGTTTCCTGAAAGGGCTGTGTATGTTTCGCCTAAAATATCGGAAAATTTCATTGGTTTTTTTGGCCGACTTTTCGGCGAACATGCCGTTTTGAATCGTCAACAATAAGGCCGTCCCGAAGAGAAATGATGCGCTCCGCGTGTTCGGCAATATCATGTTCGTGAGTAATAAGAATTATCGTGCGTCCATGCTCTTTATTAAGACGGTCAAAGGTTCCGAGAACGATTTCCCCCGTTTTTGTATCGAGATTTCCCGTCGGTTCGTCGGCAAGAATCATCGTCGGGTCATTCACCAAAGCCCGGGCAATGGCAACGCGTTGAATCTGCCCGCCGGAGAGTTCGTTTGATTTATGTTCGAAGTGTTCGGAAGTTAAGCCTGCGGCGATAAGGGCTTTATGCGCACGCTGTAGCCTTTCCTCTTCGCCGATTCCCGCATATATTAAAGGAAGAACGGTATTGCGTACGACGGTTGTGCGCGGAAGAAGGTTGAATGACTGAAATACAAAGCCGATGTTTTGGTTACGTATTTCCGCCAATTCGTCATCGGAGAGCTGCGAAACGTCTTTGCCGTTGAGATGATATGCGCCGGAAGTCGGCGTGTCGAGGCATCCCAATATATGCATAAGCGTTGATTTGCCCGAACCCGAAGGTCCCATAATTGCGACAAACTCACCGTCCTGAATGGTAAAAGAAACTCCCCGAAGCGCTTGAAAAGCGGTCTCTCCGGATCCGTATGTCTTGGTAACGTCGCGTATTTCTATCATATTTTGTTAGCGGGAAATGGATGTGCCGCTCCGTACACCTCCACCGCCTATAAGCGATGGCGCACTTTGTGTTGTTGTTTGGGCCGTGCCTGAGGCAATAGTTCGCACGACAATCTGTTGTCCTTCCGATACTCCGGATAGTATTTCCGTATTTGTATCATCAGTGAGGCCGATTTCCACGGGAATTCTTTCCGGTGTAACTGCCGATGGCACTCCCTGTGTACCGCCTGTCACCTGGAGAGCGGGATTGAATACCTGCACATAATTCATGCCACTTTGCGTCACAATCGCGCTTGCGGGAACCGTGAGCACGTCTTGCCGTGCCTCGGTAATAATGGAAGCGTTGACGGTCATCCCCGGTTTTATCCTTTCATCCTGCGTATCAAAAGAAATCTTAATCGCATAGGATACAACGCCTTGCGAAACCGTACCTACCGCATCCATTTCCACAACCTCACCAGTAAGCGTAAGGTCCTCTACCGCATCAAATGTCAGCGTTACTTTGTTTCCGAGTTTTATTTTTGCCGCATCGACTTCATTGAGAGAGAGTGAAGCTATTTTTTGATTGGTAATAACAGTTGCCGCTGCAGTTCCCGTTGACACCGTATCAAACCGTTTGATATTTAAAGATGTGATTACGCCGCTAAAAGGTGCCGTAATAGTATAGTTTGCAAGATTGTTTTTAAGCTCTTGCAAACTGCGTTCCTGGTCGGAAATACTATATGCACTTGATTGAAGGCTGATTGGATTTTCGCCTGTGGGATTACCGATTTTGAGAATTTCCAAATTTCTTTCATCGTCACGTATAGATTTTTTTGAGGCATCAAGAGACTTTTGTTGGGCTAGAAGCGAACTCAATGTGCTGTTTGTAGTTGCAAGATAGCTTTTTGCATTCGTACGCATAGTGGTAATTGCAGAATTTACAGTGGTATTGTGCTGATTAGCATAATCGATTGCGGTATCAAGAAGATTGAGAACGCTTTGAAGCGCTTGGGCTATCGCGGTCGTGGTATCAATTGATTCGGTAAGAATTTTCTCAAGATCATCGCCGCTCGAGTACCGTGTAAGTGTTTTATAATTAATCAGGCCCTTGTCGTATTTACCTCTGGCAATAGAATGATCGCTTTTGGCCGTGTCGGCAAAATTATTGAAGGTCTCGTATCCCGCATCGTTGACCTGAACCACGTTTATAATAACATCCACGTTCCATTGGGACTTACTGGGGCTTAGGTCATATCCATACAATACGTTGTAAAGCCCAGTAACAACGGTGGGTAAATTTAAATACGTGTCCGACAGTGTGTTAAAAGTATCGTTGTATGTTGAAGTGAGTTCCTTTTTCGCGTCATCAAGCGCTTCATTTGCTTTATCAAAATCAATAGGAGCTTGCGCGGAATCTTTTTGGAATTGTAGTTTTGCTTGTGCGAGTGACTGTTCGGCGTCCGCAATAGACTGTTTCGCATCCGTTGCATCAATTGAAGCAAGTGCCTGGCCCGCGTACACCGTGTCCCCTGCTTTTACTCCAACCCAGACAATGTCGCCACCGGCTTTAGGTTTTATGTCTATCGAATCGGAAGAGGAAACCTGTCCTGAAGCGGAAACTGAGGCGATAACCGTGCCTCGCGTTACCGTTCCGAGGACATAACGAGTCTCGGTTGTTTTACCGCGCATTGCGGCAAAAGCCGTATACCCTCCGTACACGAGGGCCAGCACGATTATCACGCTCACGATTTTATGCGCTTTAGAAAACTTAATTATATTGTTAACGATTTTGTATGAGAAAATTTTTTTCATATTTATTTAATGGGCGCCTTCCTTCCTTCAGGCGGTGCGGGAAGAACGCGTATTAGTTTTGCTTCAATTTGAGAATTCTCATTGGGCGACCCCAACACTACGGTAAAATCATCTACCTTCAAATCGGAAGCGGATATTGTCGTATCAAAATGTCTGATTTGAGTATCGTCCCCAATCAGTATGACTTTTTCAATCTCATCGGGCCCTACCATGACAAACGTCGGGAGATTGATAGTTACTATCTTCCCCACGGCACCATGCGATTCTATAAAGCCTTCCTGAAGAGGTATTTGAAATGGCCGTGGCCCATGTTCGCCAAAAGCCCTGTAATAGTTGTCTCCGAAACGGTACGAAAAAGCAGCCTTCCGATATCCGACGAACATACCTGCCTGGAAAATCAGGAGAACTATGAGGGCCAGGCCTACTCCCACAAGCACTCCCTGAAACGTTTTGGATTGAATAAATTCTTTTAAATTTTTATACATACAAATGGTTATGAGTGGCTAAATAATGGAAATAATCCATTTCGTGTGTTCCGTGCAAATACTTTAATTGAGACGAGTAATGCCACAATGGCCACAAGGGAAACGGTAATCCCCATGAACGGAAGAGATTCCAAAAGAGAGAGAGCAAACTCTTGCGAATGTGCGAGTACGATGTCCGTATCCGAGAACAGAAGGGAGAAATAACTGTAAAAGCTTGACTGATGCAATTGGGCAATTAAAGACTGAATAGAAAATATAATGCCAACAGCTGAAACGGGGGTTACGACAAGGGACCAAAGAAGATACCTTTGCGCCACACGACGTTCTTCTTTTCTGATATCTAAAAGGATATTGGCCTTAAGCCTTTGAGGTACGTCCAGTTTTTCCGATTCCTTCATACCTACTATACGAAAAAGGGATGCATTTTGGTGCACCCTTTACTCAATCTGTTTATTAGAAAATCTAGACCTGTTCGGCTTCAAACAGCCTGCGTAAAGAAACAAGAGCCCTTCTATACTGGCTTTTGACCGTATGGAGAGGTTTTTGCAAAATCTTTCCCATTTCGGCAAATGTAAGATTGCCCGAATGTCTAAGCACAAGTACTTCCCTGTATTGCGGATTGAGCTGTATTAAAAGCGATTCAATGAATCTGGCATCTTCGGCTCTTGCTATCAATTCGTCAGGTAAAGGCTCCCCGTCTGCGAGAGTTTCCGCAAGCATATTTACACCTTGCTCATTTTCAAACGATGAGAAAGAAAGTTCTTTTTTCTCGCGCAACCAGTCAATCGCCGTATTGCGGGCAATCGCAAAAAGCCAGCCTTTGAAATTGCTTCCCTGCCGGTATGTCCGTATATGCTTCCAAGCTTTTATGAAAGAATCCTGGGTGATGTCTTCCGCCGCCTGGAGGTCATGCGTCAATTTGAAAGCGAAGTTGTATACATCCTTTAAATACCTGTCTACAAGTAAATTAAGGGCTTTTTCATCCCCTTCCAAGTAATCAACAATCAATTGTTCACTCTCTCTTTTCATTGAAGTCAAAATTATACCACAAAAATCACTGGAGTGTATTTAGGGCCGCGCGAGTTTTTGGTCCTACAATACCCAGAGGTTCAATGTCATTCGCATTTTGGAAGGCAATAACCGAAGCGCGGGTGATGGCTCCGAAGTACCCCGTCGGTTCGTCATTAAAGTATCCTTCACGCTTAAGCAAAAGCTGAAGTTCCTGCACGTCATTTCCCCGCATCCCCTGTTCAAGAAATTTTGTAAAGACAAAAAACGGTCCGGCAACAGGACTGCTTGCCGCATCAAGCGCGGCTCGTGTTCTCGGTCCCACAATGCCGATCGGGTCGATTCCTTTCGCATTCTGGAACGCAACAACAGACGCATGCGTAATGGGTCCGAAATACCCCGTCACACCTGCTGAGAAAAAACCGAGTTCTTTGAGTTTCTGCTGTAATACACGGACGGCCTCCCCTTCCGAACCCTGGGATAACTCTGAAGTCGCAGAAGTTGTATTTGAAACCGGAAGCGTAGGCAGAAGCCTGAATGAAGCGGCTACTGCCTTGCGGGTAAGCACATCAGCGATTCCTGTCGGTGGCAATTTATTTTCATTTTGAAATTGCCTGACAGCCTCCCGCGTAACGGAATTATAAGTCTCGGCAATCGCTCCCGCGTAATAGCCAAGAGCTTTAAGTTGTTCGTGGAGTGTGAGGATATCGGGGTCAATCATTCCTTCCTGGAGGCTTCTTGTGATTAGAACTTGTTCCTCTTCTTCGAGACCGCCCTCGTTTGAATGCATTATTACGCTTCCTCCCGACTGGCCTGAGGATGTTTTGCCTCCTGAAGCGGCGAGCAAACTTTCATAGGGGTTGATGGCAGTACGGCTCGGGTCCCATATCTCAAAGTGAAGATGTGAGATAGTCGCTTCGGCATTACCACTATCGCCGACCCAGCCGATAAGTTGTCCTTTGGTAACGGTTGTTCTACGCTTCAAGCCCGGCGCGTATGCATTCGCTTCCCCACCCTGTCCGTCGTCGGTTCCCGGTGTGTCGTTATTAAGGTGAAGATATCGGTAAGAAAAACCTTCCGAATCGCGGATGCTAATTGAATATCCCCATGATGCTTGGGGAATTGCAATAAAGGTAATGACACCATCGGTGGCGGCTACTACAGGCGTCATTTTATCCGCAATAATATCGATACCGAGATGTGTGCGGGTTCCGCCATCGCGCGGTTCCGAAAAATCGTCCCTAAAGTTATATTTTCCATTCACCGGAAATACGATGGTTCGAGCCCCCGCGTATACTTGGAAAGAAAAAGAAAAAAAGGCGAGAGCGATGATTCCCGCGAGGAGTTGTGATGTATAAAGTTTCATTCTGTTGTTTAGTATGTAAACGTTTCGTGCGGCTGAATCTTACCCATTCTAAGTCAATGTAGACAGTTGGGCATCATGTAAGGATTATGGATAATTTCTTCCATCTTCGGTTATTGGAATTTTTTCACCTAAATATTTCGGCTTCCTATTGAAGATAAGATTGAGTGCTGCTTTCTCATTGGCAAGCACCTCACGGACATAATTACGAAAAAGCATATGTCCGACATCGGCATTTACTCCATAAGCTTTTATTCCAAGTTGACGCGCGATAAAAACGGAGCGGGGCAAATGGAATGACTGGGTACAAACAAGAATTGAAGAGACTCCGAAAATGTCACGGGCGCGGTACATACTACTATACGTGTCAAAGCCGGCGTGGTCGAGAAAAATGTCCTGGTCCGGAATGCCCTTGCTTATAAGATAGAGGCGAACAGGATTCACTTCATTATGGCTGTCAGTACTGTTATCTCCGGAAACAAGAATCTTTGATACTTTTTTGGCTTCATATAGTTTGATGGCCATGTCCGCGCGGTCAATAAAAATGGAAGAAAGTGCGCCGTCAGGAAAAATTGCCGCTCCGGGAATAAGCGCTGTTTGCGCATCAGGAGCTTTGAGGGCGTCATTGTATATATATGCTTTTGCCCCTGTATAAATAACTATATTGGTAGCAAAGACAAAAATAATTAAAAGCCCCAAACCCAATGCAATAAAAAGTAAGAGACGCTTCATCTCTCAAGTATACCCTTTCTTACCGTCAACTATTCGGTACCCGCTTGTGCGGGTATTTGACCGTAGTAATTGAAAAGCGCCTGGATACCGGCGAGGTTTTTTCCCCATTCAATGGTCCCGTGGGTAGAAAGTTCCACGGTAATCGCGGGAATGTTTATGGAAGCAAGCCACCCTTCGGCATCTCCCGTGATTTCATATACATCGAATGATTTAACAGCCGGATATCCCGATGCGCGCGAATAGGCATTCATTATGTCGAGTGTTTCGGGAAGAATCCCCGCTTCGCATTCCGACGCGTACACGGCGTTTGATTGGCTGTGCCAGAAGATGACGGCCTTCGGATTATTTTCTAAAACGAAATCACGGATAGCCTGCGTTTCTGGCTCGGAAAACGCTTCGGTACCGGCGCTCACCGTTTTTGTCCGCCATGTGCTTGTGGGCTTCCACTTGCAATCAAAGTTTCGGTTGAGGTCTACATCATTGGCGTTGAAGCGGCCTATCCCCGTAGTATCCGCAACCTTTGGCGCATCCGCGATTACAAAACGTCCTTCTTTGCCGATTACTTTATACACTCCATCGGGGTTGGCGGACGGAATCACGGTAACGGACACATTGTCGGGAATGACATCCAGGTTTTCGTCGAGATAATCCATAAACTCATACGAAAGAATAACACTGTTCCATTCGTAACCGCCGTGTATACCTCCGACAAACAAAAGATGCGTTTCCCCTTTCCCATACGTATATGCGTCAATGTTTCGTCCTTCAACAGACTGGCCGATGACCTCGTGTACAGGCGTGACAGATTCTACTATTGGCAATTCGGGCGTCTTTTGAAGATTTAGAAACGTAAAGACCCCGATGCCAAGCACCGCAAAAACGAGAACGATTATGACAATCGGTTTCTTAAAAAGAGGCGGCATAGTTCGACAAGCTCACCACAGGTTATTCGGTGTAGTATTCAAGGAGAGCCTTAATGCCCTTTTCGTTTTTAGACCATTCGGTATCCGTGTGATTGGTGAGAAGAACGCTGATTGCGGGAATATTGTTTTTGGCGAGCCAGTTTACCATGTCGCCCGTTATTTCATAGAAATCAAAATTTTGGAAAGCGGGATATCCCGAAGCGGTAGCGTATGTGTTGGTAAGCGTCTGTGTTTCCGAAGAAACGCCATTGTGACAGTTTGACGCGAACACTCCTCCGGCGGCACTATACCAGACGACAACCGCTTTCGGTTTGCTTGTTTCCACGTAATTTTTCATTGCAAGACTTTCAGGCTCTGAAAACGCACTGCTTCCGCCGCTCACGATCTTGTCTTGCCATTTGGCGGAAGTCTGCCAATCGCAGTCAAAGTTTCGGTTGAGGTCCACGTTGTTGGCATTGAAACGTCCCGCCACCGTCGCGTTTTGTGCCGTAGGAACATCGGCTTGCGTAAAGCGGCCCGCCGTGCCAACTGTTTTGTTTAATCCATCGGGGTTCAATGCGGGAATGACGGTAACTTTTACGTTCGCGGGAATCGCAGTCGGGTTTGCTTTGAGATAATCCATCAATTCATACGCGACAAGAACCGTATTCCATTCATACCCGCCGTGTATGCCTCCGACAAAAAGAAGTTCCGTATTACCTTCCCCGTAGTGATAGGCGGTAATGTCGCGGCCTTCCGCGGATTTTCCGATAACCGTTTGTTCTTTATTTACAGGCTCGGTGTCCGTCCCGCCGGTTTGTTCGTTCCCCGGTTGATTCGTATCGGTAACGGCCTCATTGGGAACAGCATAGTTTGCCCAAATAAAGTACCCTCCGACGCCCAAAAGAATAACAACTGCCAATATAATAAGTGTGTTTTTCATATGTTTCAGTATAACATAATGGCTTATAATAATGATTTTTAGGCATTCAGCCGTTTTTGAAACTAGAGAAAAAAGTTATCTGAATATCACCGAACCGCTGTCGAATTTGAGGTCCAAAACAAGTTCGCCCCGTGAAGTGAAATGGTAGCCCGATGTATTAGTGAGAAGGTTTGCGAATTCGCTTTCCTGCGAGCCTTCGCAATACATTTTCGTTGACATCATGTCCGTAAACGAAATTTGGCCGCCGTTCGCGGAATATGTTCCGCCCATACTATTGCAATCAGTTTTAACCGAAAACTTTCCGTCCTTGGAAAAGTCCAGCGTAAACACCCCCGCTTTTTTCGGAAGTATTTCTCTTCCATCGTTGTACAGTGCTCTTATCCATGTCCAGCTTTTCATATCAAGCGTCATTCTCGATGGGTCCGCTTCTCCTTCAAAGTCCTGCACGACTTCGCCGAACTGCATTGATTGCGGGTCAAGTTTGAGCCAGATACTTTTGCCCACCGACGGCTGTGCAGTCATGGGTTCTCCGGGCACGCGGTCGGCATAGTTCACTACGATTACGTTTTTATGCGAAGGGTTTTGACTTAATTCGGTAGTCTGCGGAGCAATGCGGTCGCCAAGAAGCAGTCCTTGCGAGCCGATATAGCCTCGTTCCGTATTGAGCGCCGCAACGACATAAAAAAATTGCCCGCTTCCTCCCGTTTCCTGAGTAAGAAGAAACACGGCGTCCTCTCTGCCATCATCGTTAAGGTCAAGCATTACTTCGTTTCCGAAATAACGAGTGATTATTTTTGAAGCGGAATCGGGCGAGGCGTCAATTTCGGAAAGGCCGTTTGAGAGCCTCACACGGTTGCCGTCAATGACATATTCGGCATTTTTGTAATCCTTCCCCGCGTACGCCTGTTTTTCGTTATAAATAAAATTGTTAAAGGCAAAAAACAAGGCAACGAGGCCCGCTACGGCAAGAACGACGATGAGACCGATGGTTCTGCCGATAAAAAATTTGTTTGGGTTCATAGTTCGTATATTATAGCCTATTATCTTTTCGGCAAAATATTCCAGATGGCGGGGTCCTGCCCCCCATCCAGTTTAAAGATGGCGATGCCGCGCACCCCGAGTTTCTTCGCCAGAGCAATTTTGTCGGCAACAGAGCTCGCGTCACCCCACGTCATCATCCGGAACACCTGATTGACATTTGTGGTGTTTGCAAACGTCAGCGCCGCTTGCGCGACATTCTGGCTGTTTTGGATAAATTGAGGTTTGGCGGTGATAGGCGTTGTTGTCGGCAGATAAGAGAAAAATATTTCCCCTTGTGCGTTTCGCGTGGGTGTAATGCCAAAGGAGTTTGCTATTGGGATTGCGTAGCCGGGATTAAAACTCCACAGCAAATCATATGCGAAACTGCCGGCATAGGCGGTAACGTTGTATTCGTAGCCGTACGTCGGCACGCCGATGACTATTTTTTTCTTGCTTATGTCTTTGGCCATAAGCGTTATGACCTTTTCAACCCATGCGGGGTCTGCCACGGGCGCGTACAGTTCCCCTTTTGCTTCCGCTTCGGCCATGAGTTTGAGGTCAATGCTCTGCTGGTCGTATGCCATAACACGCACGCGGTCGCAGTATTTGTTGATTTCTTTTAAGTCGTTCGCGTAAAGGCTTGCATCGGCAGGAGGAGTGTTGCCGAAATAGCGGTCGGCAACGGGCGTGCGGGCTTCTATGGTGCACATCACCCACTTATTGCCCATGCGCTGATATAGCCCGCGAAGAAACGTGGAGAAATAATCTCTGTCTTCCGCACGTTTGCCTTCAAAATCTATATCAATACCGTCAAAATTATTTTCCTTCACGAGCGCGGTGATGGCATCTTCAAGGGCAATACGTGATTTCTGATTACTCAATATCTTGTGCAGAAGTTCGGAATTGCTCGTCATGATGGTCGGAATGATACGGACTTTTTGGCGTTTTGCCTCGGCGATGAAACTCACCCAGGGCTCTTTATCAAGTGAGCCGTTATCAAGGAAAGTGCCATCGCTTTTAAGCGTATAGACGAACGGGTTTACTTCTATAAGTTGGTTGAGGTGTGGCAATACATCGGCAGTCCCTGTCGCTGTTCTCCAATACGGTATCCAACCCGAAACCTCAAACGGCGCGTAGATAGGCGCGGCAGATGCGCCGAAGGGCGCAAGCAGAAAAATAGCCAAAACAAAAAGCGAGAGGAATGATATTCTCATAAGTACTTTCATGCTATCTATTATAACGGATAAAGGTTAGGGGTATTACTTCTTTCAGGGAGCGATTCTACTATTAAAAAGTTTTCTTGGATAGCAGTTGTTTGTGACTGAAACTTATTAAATTTGAGAACATTCACTACAGCAAAAATACATAGAAAAAGAATCCCTATCATTAGAAAAATCGCACTCCCAATAGTCAACCAGTCAGCTATCTTACCCCAAGCCCCATTATAGTTCCTTAGTGAACGTACATCTTCTTCTTTTCTAGAAAAATGCCAATCCGCCAAAATATACGCAATAATAATCGAGAAGATTGAAAGAAGTAGTAAACTCCACGATATGAAAAGAATCAAAATATTTGATAGACCAATATTAACGATACCGGTAACAAAAGTTATAGAAAGAACAAAAGTACCCGCTGAAAAAGTGACAAGTAACTTGTCAAACTTTTCCCTTTCTCGAATACGGGCTTTTCTAATATCTGTTATGATTTCTCCAATTGTTAGCATGCTTTAAGATATTTGGAATTTATTTTTATTAATTTAGTGGCATTGTTCTGATATAGCGTGAAAGGTGGAAAGTTACAAGATGAAGGTCTTCATCATTTAAGATTACTGAGGAGTTTTTTATAAATGTCGGAAGCGCTTTTGGATTTAGGAGCCATAAACCTTTTTTTTCTTGAGCATACTTTGAACTTGTAGAGTCAACAAACCAACCGGGAAAAACAATAACTGGTCGGACCTGAAATTCTTTTCCAGTACTTTCTTTTAAAATTTTCTTCAGCCAAATTGCTTCATCAATACTTTGAGTAATTGGGTGTTTATCAGGATAACGACTACCCACTATTACACCCTCGCCATCGAACGTAATAGATTCATTTCCACCCTTCTTGCTCCGCGCTTTAGTTTCAATGGTAAAAATTCCATGTGGAGAAACGACAACGTGGTCAATGTTAAAATTCTCTCCCAATACGTCATGGAAAACGACACAGCCTGAAACTCTGAGTTCTTCAAGGGATTGTCCCACCTCCCTCTCACCATCCCGCCCTAGTTTTATTTTTTGTATTTCAGATATATTTTTTTTAAGTCTGAAAGACAAGAAAATTATTACTATTAATCCCGCAATTAAAGTCCTTACAGGGTGAGGTTCTATTGGAAATGGAAAGTAAAAACGTATCCATTCAAAAATAATAAAGCATACACTAAATAAAATAAGAAGAGCGGGAAAAAATAATTTCTCGTATAAGGAATCCTGCAATTTTTCGTCAAGAGACTGGCCTGGAAGCCGTAATATCTGGTTTTTAAGTGGACTATTCATATTCACAAAATCGGATATTGAGCAAATTCCGAAAGCAAATTTTTTTCGTACAAGATGCGAGAAAAGGCTTCGGCTTCATAGAGAGCGCCATTGAGAGCGTTGTGCGGATGCGGTTCTACAGGAATGCCGACATATTCCATTATTGAATCGGAATTAAGAGCGCTTCTCCCCTTTTCTATGGGCGGTGTAATACCATGTTGAACCATATGCAAATACACCATTGAATGCAAATCAAGCGAACGGTGCGCCAAAGTGAAGTCCATATGATTGCGCTCGGTCGCGGCCTTTAGAAAATCTAAGTCAAAAGAAGGGTTCTGCCCTGCAATCGTATGCACCTTGCTCTCCAATAGCCATTTAAAAAATTCTTTAACAATCTCCCCTTCCGATTTTTTCGCGGGGTCCGTGAGGCTTTCTTTACTGAAACCATTTACCTCCAACGCCTCGTCCATAATATGCGCCCCCGCCCACATTCTGCATTCTGCGTAGAAACGCCTTTCAGGGTTATTGAAATCAACCGCGCCAATACTTAACAGCGAGTGCTTGTACGGGTGCGTTCCTGTTGCTTCTACGTCTAGGATAATCATTTGTGTTATCCTAAATGATAGAACATTTCAAAGGAGGAAACCATGCCCCTTAAAAAACGTCAGAAAAACATTCTAACGGCATTAAAAGAACTGGGCGGAGAAGCGTCCACCCGTGAGATCGCGGAAAAAGTGTCATTAAATGTAAACGGTGTCTCCCAGAGCCTTGGCGCTCTTGGTAAGTATGTTGTCGGACTAGGCGGTCGAGGTGGAGAAATGCGCTGGAAATTGGTAAGTGAGTGATTTTTTCACAAATTAAAGAACCTCTTCCCGAGGTTCTTTTTTATCACTAACCCCTTCACGTTAAAGTGAGGAATTGCGAATGGCCTTTATTTAAGACCCTTGCAATTCGCCGCGGGAGTGTAACCTGCCGCGCGGGCTTCCTCGGGAGAATTAAAAGTAATTTTGTTTTCTTCCGCTATGCTTCTGGCGCCCGAACACCACGGATAGTGGTACTTCGTCCCCTTCTTTGAAGCGACAACCATTTCCGAAGAGACCTCCTGGGAGGCGAGATTTTGGGCTTGCGTGACCTGTGCGGGAGATGCTATCTGGGAGGTGTTCTCTATCGCCACGGGCTCTTTATGGCCAAAGGAGAGCCTCCCCAAGCCAAAAGCGGCCGAGCCCACCAAAATGAGCATAAAGGCCACAAAAAGGCTTTGAATACCGTCATCGTCGTTACCGAAAGAGGCCTTGATTTTCTCCGTGATTTCTTTTATACTGTTCCCCATTACGTCAAATTGTAACACAGCACTATGGCACATAGAAAAGCCCAAGGTTCTACAAAAAACGACCGAGATTCAAATGCGAAGTATCGCGGTATAAAAATCAGCAATGGAGGAACGGCTAAAACCGGAATGATTTTGGTGCGCCAAAAAGGCACGAAGTTTATCCCCGGCAAGAACGTCGGTATGGGAAGCGACTATACTCTCTTTGCTCTCAAAGACGGAAAAGTGAAATACGGCACGAAGCGCAAAATGCACTTCGACGATACCATCGTCTCCAAAAACATCGTCCACGTTATCTAAATCAAAATCCGCCCTGAGCAAAGTCGAAGGGCGGATTTTTTGTTTTCTTACTATTCTGAGTCTGAGGCGGTAACAATTAATTTCAGTTTTGTTGTCTTGCCGTTGGCTTCAACTTCAATCATATGCTCCCCCACTTCTTTGACGGGGTGCTCGAGCTTGATGAATCGAGGACTGATATCCAAGCGTGTTTGTTTTTTTACTTCTTCGGCAATTGTTTCTTTGTGAATACCCGCGAAGAGATGCCCTTTTTCGTTTACCTTGCCTTTGATTTCAACGGTAACTTTGGCGATGTCGCCCATGTTCTTTGCCAGTAAATCTTCCTGGATTTTGATATCCGCTTCCATCGTCTTTTTCTTTGCCTCAACTTCCGCAACAAATCCCTCTGTTGCCAAACGGGCAAAATGGTTAGGAAAAAGGTAGTTCTGCGCGTATCCGGCGGAAACGTTTACAATATCGTATTTTTTGCCCACTTTCGGAGCGTCTTTAACCAAAACAACTTTCATACATTAGGTTTTAGATTCCTTGGTAATCCTGTATTTCTATCACTTTTTGAGGAGAATATCAACCGCCTTCTGTAATTGGGGGTCTCTTCCCTTTTCAATATCCTCGGAAGTTATCGGCACTACAACGTCGGGCGTAAAACCGGCGACAGAAATAGAGTTGCCGTTTGGCGTCAGCCATTTGGCAATGGTAATTTTCAGAGATGTATCGGCGGTCAGTTGTACGAGTTCCTGCACCGTGCCTTTACCGAATGTCTGTTCTCCGACAACCGTTGCGACACCGTGCTCGCTTAAGGCTCCCGCCAAAATTTCAGAGGCCGAAGCGGAGCCTTGGTTTACAAGAATAACGAATTCGAGATTTTCGTTGAAAATATCATAGCCCTTGCTTCTGTGGAACTGCTGTTCTTCTTTTCCCCCGTAGTCTTCGATGGCAATAATTTTGCCCGCCGGTAGAAACCAGCTTCCGATGTCAACAGCGGCTTCCAAAAAGCCTCCAGGATTTCCACGCAAATCGAGCACCAACCGTGTTGAGCCCGAGAGAATGAATTCACGAAGGGCATTTCGGAAAAGATTCGGCGAAACTGCGGAAAAATTGTAGAGTTTTATGACAAATATGCCGTCAGAGCGAAGTTCGGTATCAAGAGTGGGAATGTCTATAACGTCGCGAACAACGCTTATTTCAAGCGCTTCACTTTCGCCTTCACGGACAATGGTAAAGGTCACTTTCGTGCCTTTCGGTCCGCGGATTTTTTGAATAGCGTCATCCACGGAAACGCGGGCCGTTGAAGTGCCGTCAATTGCTATGATTTTGTCCTGCGCCTGAATGCCCGCGCGATACGCCGGCGTGCCTTTGAGCGGGGCAACAACCGTCAGCACGTTGTCTCGGATGCCGATTTCCATTCCCACGCCCTCAAAATTTCCGCTGATTTCGCTTTCAAAGTATTTTGCTTCCACGGGCGGGAAAAAGACGGTGTACGGGTCTCCGAAGGAGTCCGCAAGGCCTGAAATAGCACCCCATACTTTGTCGGCATCCGTTACCGTTTTCTCGGTTGTGGTTGAGACCGAAACGAATTTTGAATCAAGGATGGTCCACGCTTTCCAGAACGGGGCGAAGTCGACAGAGGAAGGCTTGCCCTCCTCTTTATTTAAAAGATTGATAGCAGCGACCGTCGCGCGCTTCTCGCCCATGTAGAATCCAATGCCAAAAGAAGCCCCGATAAGGGCCGCGGCAACGATAATAACTATTGTTTTGGTGGAAAAATTCCGCATGTGCTTTCCAATTATCGCACGCTCGTATCGTGATGGTCAAATAAAACATCGCAAGATATAATAGTGCGTATATGATGAATCGGTACCAGTACGACAGTGTAACGTGGATAGACCTTAATCAGCCTACTGAAGAAGAGGTTGGTGTTGTCGCTAAAGAATTTTCCATAGACGCGGTGGTTTCTCACGACCTTCTGACACCTACACCGAAGCCTAAAGTGGAAATCGGAAATGGATATCTTTACACGGTGCTTCACTTCCCCGTATCCAAGCATACGCACATGGAAGATTGCTCGTCGCAGGAAATCGATTTTCTTGTCGGCAAAAATTTTGTCATTACCGTGCGGTATGAAATTGTGGACGCCCTCGAGCAATTGGCCAAAGAGGTTGAAGTGAAGTCCATCGTCACCGACGGCATGGACAAGAGAAGTGGAAATCTGCTCTTCTTTATCATGCTTAAAGAATTGTACGAATCGGTGGAGAACGAACTCGGGTACCTCAACGACTGGATGCAAGGTATTGAAAAGAAGATTTTTACCGGGCAGGAAAAAGATATGGTTATTTCCCTCTCGCATGCCATCCGCGTATTGCTTGATTTCAAAAAAGTTATTCGTACTCATACCCATCTGCTTCCGGCTATCGAGATTTCCGGAAAGAAAATTTTTGGAGACGAATTTGAATATCAGATTGACGCTCTGCAAGCCGAACACGGCAACATAAGCGAATCTATCGACAGTCTCATGGAATCTGTTGTTGAATTCCGCGAAACAAACAATTCTCTGCTTGAATCGAAACAGAACGAAGTGATGAAGACACTTACTCTCATGGCGTTTATTACTCTCCCGCTTTCCTTGATTGCGAGCATTTTCAGCATGAACACATGGCTTCCGTTTGTCGGACAGGAAAACGATTTTTTCATCGTGCTTATCATTATGGTTGTCGCCGTTTTGACTATTTTCCTTGCTTTCAAATTAAGGAAATGGATTTAACCGATGCTTTCGCTTTTTAATACTCTTACCGACCGCAAAGAAGAATTTGCTCCACTTCACGACAAAACCGTCGGAATGTATCATTGCGGCCCGACGGTATATAACTATCCGCACGTCGGAAACCTCCGTGCTTACGTATTTGCCGATATCCTTAAGCGCGCCCTCTTATATGAGGGCCTTTCGGTAACCCAAGTCATCAATATTACCGATGTGGGACACCTTGTCGGAGACCATGACGAGGGAGAGGACAAAGTGGAAGCGGGCGCGCGAAAAGAAGGAAAAACCGCGCAAGAAATCACCGAGTTTTACACGCAGGCTTTTTTCGACGACATACACGCCCTCAATATCGAAACTACCGGCACCCTCTTCCCTCGCGCGACGGAAAACATTGAAGAGCAAATCGCCCTTATCAAACACCTTGGAGAAAAAGGATACACGTATGTGACATCCGATGGTGTTTATTTCGACACTTCCAAGTTTCCCGATTACGGGAAATTGGGAAATATAAATTTGGCGGGGCTTTCGGAAGGCGCGCGCGTTGCCGCCAATACGGAGAAGAAGAATCCGACTGATTTCGCATTATGGAAATTCTCTCAAAGCGCCGAAAAACGCCAGCAGGAGTGGGAATCGCCGTGGGGAACGGGATTTCCCGGATGGCATGCCGAGTGTTCGGCCATGTCCATGAAGTTTTTGGGAGAAACGTTTGATATTCATACCGGAGGCATCGACCATATTCCCGTCCATCACAACAACGAAATCGCGCAATCCGAAGCGGCAACAGGAAAGAAATTTGTCCGTTTCTGGATGCATAATGCGTTTATCAATGCTTCGGGAGACGTGAAAATGGCAAAGTCGGAAGAAAATTTCGTACGGCTCGCGGGTATCGCCGAACATGGCATTCATCCCATCGCTTGCCGCTATTGGCTCCTCTCCGCTCATTACCGTTCACCGATGATTTTTTCCTGGGACGCGTTGGAGGCGGCGGATGTCGCGTTGCGGAAACTTAATGCGCACGTTTTACAACTTCCCGAATCCGAAGGAAAACTTGCTTCTCCATATCATGCGGAATTTAAAAAACTTATTGAAGACGATTTGGACACTCCCAAAGTGCTCGCGCTCTTGTGGAAACTTGTTAAAGATACTCAAATAAAAGAAGAGGACAAGAAAGCGACTATTTTGGACTTTGACCGGGTACTCGGGCTCAATCTCTCCGCTTCCCTGTTTGAAGAAGGGATAATCCCCCAAAATGTCCGCGAACTTGCCGAAAAACGAGAGAAGTCCCGCGTGGAAAAAAATTGGAAAGAGGCTGATGCTCTTAGAGAACAAATTCTTTCCCTTGGCTATGAAATACGCGATACGGAACATGGTTTTTTCATCGGGAAAAAACGCTGAAAGTTAAACAAAAAAAAACTGCCGAGAGGTTTTACGCTCTCGGCAGGCAAAGAAGGAGGTACTGCTCACTACTCTAATGACTAAAGATCCCTCTTCAGTCGCTTGCCACACTCTAACACAACAAATCTGCAGGTCAAGGACTTGTTCACAATTTAGACACACCTTTTCCTCTTTTTCCTCCTCTTTTTTAATAGACGGATTTTTGGGTGTGATAGACTTAAAGTTACAAAAAAAATGCCTGTTTCTCCATTTATGCAAGTCAAAAATGTCCGCGTACCTCCTCAAAACGTTGAGGCGGAAATGGCATTGTTGGGCTCGGTCATGCTTCGTCCAGAGGCATTGTATGAAATTATCGACATAATTTCTCCCGATGTTTTTTATTCAACGAGACATCGGATTATTTTTGACGGGATGCTTGATTTGTTTTCCAAAAGCACACCCGTTGACCTTCTCTCCCTTTCTTCCCGTCTTAAAGAAAAAAATCTTCTCGACGATGTCGGAGGAAGCACATATCTTTCCGAACTCGTAAGCTCGGTTCCCTCTTCCGCCCACGTTGAACACTATGCGGAAATCGTGCGCAAAAAATATCTGATGCGCAAACTTATTGAGGCATCCGAACATATCGCCCTTCTCGGATACGAAGAGGCGCATGAGATTGAATATATTCTTGATGCCGCGGAAAAAAGAATTTTTGAAGTTACCAACACTTCCAACCTTCACAATTTCACCTCTCTCAAAGACGCTCTCGGCGAAGCGTGGGAAAGATTGGACAGGCTCCACCGTTCCGAAGACAAAATCCGCGGAGTGCCCACCGGCTACCAGGAACTCGATAACAAACTTTCAGGTTTGCAAAAATCAGACCTTATCATCCTTGCCGCACGTCCTTCCATGGGAAAAACGTCTCTTGCTCTCGACATTGCCCGCCAAACAGCGATAAAACACAATACTCCCGTCGGTATTTTTTCTCTGGAAATGAGTTCGCAACAGCTTGTTGACCGCATGCTCGCGGCCGAGTCGCGCGTTGACGCGTGGAAATTACGCACCGGCCAGCTTTCTATAGAACAAGAATTCGGAAAAATCCGAGATTCGCTTGACGTGCTTTCCAAAGCCCCGATTTATATAGACGACCAGCCCGGCAATACAATCCTCAAAATGCGTTCCACCGCGCGACGCTTGAAGAGCGAAAAAAATCTCGGGCTTATTATCGTCGATTACCTTCAGCTCATGGCCCCGACGCATACGCGTGCTTCGGATTCTCTGGTTCAACAAGTCACGGAAATTTCCCGCTCTCTCAAACACTTGGCCCGCGAACTTGATGTGCCCGTGCTCGCGCTTTCCCAGTTATCGCGCGCCGTTGAACAGCGCGGCGGACGTCCCCGACTTTCGGACTTACGCGATTCGGGTTCCATCGAACAGGATGCGGACGTCGTGATGTTCATTCACCGAGAGGATAAATACGACGAGAACAGCGACCGGCCGAACATCGCCGAAATACTCATTGAAAAACACCGTAATGGTCCGACCGGAAAAGTTGAACTTTATTTTGACGACAAAAAGTCAACGTTTCTCAGTATTGAAAAATCGGAAGTTCCGTCCGCCGACTCGGAATTCGGTGACCTGTAAACCATGCGAAGCGTTGATACTCTGATTGAGATATTCATGAAGTTTCCCGGCGTGGGCCCCCGTCAGGCACGCCGTTTTGTATATTTTCTTTTGGGAAAAAACGGGACGTTTATCGCGGAGTTGAACGAAGCGTTGCAGAAGCTTTCCAAAGAAATGCGTCTATGCGAATCGTGTTTCAGATATTTTCATAAAGAGAACGGCAATACGTCCGCCGTATGTTCCATATGCTCGGACACGCACCGCGACGAACATTCCCTCCTTATTGTCTCGGGAAATGTTGATTTGGAAAGTATTGAAAAAAGCGGATATTGGAAAGGGCGATATTTCGTGCTCGGAGGCATTGTTCCCATACTTGAAAAAAATCCCGAACAGAGAATCAAACTGAAAGAATTGAAACAAAAAATAGAAAAGGAGGGCAAGAAAAAAATACTTAAAGAGATTGTCCTCGCGCTCAATACCACTCCCGAAGGAGAAAATACTTCCCTTTTCTTGCAGTCCAACCTTGAACCGCTTTTTAAAGAACATTCAATTAAAATCTCCGTGCTTGGACGCGGGCTCTCAACCGGTGCCGAGCTTGAATACGCCGACAGCGAAACCATCAAAAACGCTCTACAAAACAGGCATTAAAAAAAACAGACGCGATTTGCGTCTGTTTTTACTTTATAGCGTCTATTTTCACCACAGCAAAGGGCTGGCGGTGGGTATTAACTTTTCGGTAACGGCTTTTTTGTCTGTATTTTAAAACCAAAACCTTAGCTGATCTTCCCGCTTTGGCGTATGTTGCTTCCACTTTCGCACCTGTTATATACGGTGTGCCGATGGTTGTGTCCGTGCCATTGTCCACCAAAAGCACTTTATCAAAAGTGATCTTGTCTCCTTCTTTGTGTTCTCCGGCAAGTTTTTCAATTTTTAGGGTGTCCCCCACTTTAACCGTGTACTGTTTTCCGCCAGTCAAAATAACTGCGAATTCTTTTCCTGAAGCGGTCTTCGGGGTTTTCTTTACCGTATTCTTTTTTACTGCCTTTTCAGCCATAATGTTGCCTATTCTACACAAATATACTCAAAATGCAAACGTTTTTACAGAGCCATATTATGTGCTAGTATCTCCAAGAGAAATTTAAACCGAAAATTCTTAAAAAACGGAGGAAATATGGCATTAAAGATAGGAAGTCTCGCTCATTTTGAAAGGTTTCTTGACAAGGGAAACAGACCGTGGGAATACGTCAAAGCATTCGAATCATCCGGGATGTCACACGAGAAAGTGGACAAAATTCAAGAGAAAAGACTACAGAGAAGTGAGGAGGCAGTATCGCTATTCATGCCAAATGACAATACAAGCGATGACTGGTTCCCCGCTCCCGGTTTCGAGACGGATGGAAAGAAAAAAGAAATCGAAGGCTGACAAGAGCCGCGACGTTAGTACGTTCGCGGCTCTTTCTTTGACTTTTATTTGTTTTTTCGGTTCAATACAGAAAGAGAAGAACTTTTACAAAAGGAGTCTAACATGGGACAAAAAAAAGAGTTAGGAATAAAAGAACTTGTCATCAGTGATGAACTGCGGGAAAAGTTTAAAACCGAAACCAATCCTGAAGTCAGGAGAAGACTGGAAGAACTTCACGGATGGAGAATGGAAAGCGCCCGTATCTTTCCCTACTGGCCAAAAAGAGGAGGGCATAATGCTGAAGACAGTCGACAAAAAAATGCAGGACTACTACAACGCTTATAGAAGAGAAATCGGCACTCCGGCAGACTTCAAGAGATTCTCTCGGCTTCCCGGAGAACTTACAGAAAGACTGGAAGAAAATTTCCTTGATGAGTTTCGTCAGGGAGACCAGATACTTTTAAACAAAATTGCGGCTGAAGACCGAAAAGTCCTTATCGGGAAATTGATAAGATTTTTGACGGGCGGGATTTTACTCGCTCTTCTTCTCGCTCTCTTTTTAAACACCGTCGTAGACCCTCTTTTGCGTTTTGTTGTCAGTTAAAAGCCGTGAGTTTGTAAACTCACGGCTTTTTTGTTTTTCCTATTTTTTCATTTCTTCCCGTTGAAGTGATTATGAACGTCTTTTACTCTTCCTCCCTGTCGGGCTTTTCCAAAGTCAAAACTTCTATGCCCGGGCTTTTCTCGGTAATACGTAAAACGTCTTTATCAATTTTTCCGAGTTCTTTGTATGCTTTGTTGTAATGGTTAACCGTTGTGCCAAGCGTGTTGCCCATAGCCGAAAAATACTGCTCATAGGCACCGATATGCTTACCTAAATCCGCTACTCGCTTGATTATGTCTTTTGCCGTCTCTTCAATCTGAAGCGCGTGAAGGCCTTGAAGAACAGTCTGAAGATACGCAAAAAAAGATGTGGGGGAAACAATGATGACGTGCTTTTCTTTGAAAGCGTATTCGATAAGGTCGCGGGTATTTACTTTCGTGGCGCCTACTTCGTTTACAAGCAAGTCGTAATACACAGCCTCATGAGGAATAAACATGAAAGCAAAATCCATAGTATTCTCGGACGGCTTTATATATTTCGAAGTCTCGTCAATGCGATTTTTCAAATCCCCTTTAAAGAGTTTTTCCAGTTCACCACGCCGTGTCGGGTCTTTTTCCTCCGTTAGACGGTTATAATTTTCCAATGAAAATTTTGAGTCTATGGGGATAATTTTTTCTTTAACAAAGACTACAGCGTCTACAACCGTGTCATCTTTGAATTTGTACTGCATCTGGTAATCCTTCGGCGCTAAAACGTTCTCAAGAAGCGTCTTTAGAAAGTATTCTCCGAGTATCCCCCGCTGTTTTGGATTTTTCAGAACATCCTGAAGCGATTTAAGCTGGTCGGCAAAAGAAACGACTTGGCGGTTGGTTTCATCAAGCCGAGTGAGTTTCTCGGTCACATCGCGGATTATCTTCGCCGAACTCTCGCTTGTGCGGTGCAGAGAGTCCGTCATTTGGCGCGAGTTTTCCAGAAGTTTCCCGTCCACAGTTTGTGTGAGTTCGGACTGCCGGCGCGTGAGTTCGTTCATCTGCTCGAGAATGAGTTTGAGGCCGGTGTCGTTGCCTTCTTTCTCCTGAGGTTTTCTGCCTAGAAAAAACCACAGTAAAAAACCGTTTAAAACGAGTATGGCAATACCGATAAAAATAAGAACTCCCGTCTGAGACATAGCGTCATTATAGCAAAAATAGTATATTAGAAGGCATATGTTACACCAAGCAATACGGGGAAAGATGACTGAGGCAATGCGCGCAAAAGACGAAGTGCGTCTTCTGACCTATCGCGGACTTATCGCCGCGTGTACCAACGAACTTGTCGCCAAGCGCCGCAAGCCCGACGAAATGCTTACCGATGAAGAAGTGCTCGCTGTTGTTTCGCGTGGAATTAAACAGCGCAAAGACTCCATTGAACAATTTACAAAAGGCGGACGCCCTGAATTGGCCGCAAGCGAGGAAGCGGAAATGAAAATTCTTGCCGAATTCCTTCCGCCCCAAATGTCCAAGGACGAGATTAAAATTGTTGCCGAAAAGAAAAAGGCGGAACTTGGCATGACCGACAAAGCGAAGGCCGGAATGCTTATGGGCGCCGTCATGAAAGAACTAAAAGGCAAAGCTGATGGAGGTGATGTGAAGGAAGTTATTGACGCTCTTTTCTCTTAGGTTCGATTGACAGAGCGGGTTTGAGGAGTACTATTTCCCTCAGACATTTTGCTCCACATACAGAACAAAAGGAGGTAGAAATGGTTACTGCGCAAGACCAAGATTTTTACAACCTGTATCGCCTATTAGGATGCAGCTCTTCCGTATTCAGAGAGATATTTCACGGGTTTTCTCCCCAAGATATCAAGTGGATGGAGAAAAATTACCGAGCGAACGAAAGACAACTGAAAATCGCTCATAGAGCCTGGTGGGAAAAATGGAAGTGCGAGAAAATAACCGACGTTTCCCCTTGTTGCGGCTAGACCGCGTTTTAAGAGCCCTGAATGGCAGGGCTCTTTTTTGTTATCAACAGGCCTATATAGATGGTTGACTTTTGGGGCAAATTGTGATACTATATTGACAGGATACGTATTTTGTTACTTTTACATATATACGGCTCAGTACTTTCAAAAGGAGGCGAAAGATGGTTACAACCACCCTTCCCATCATTAAGGAGCCGGGAACATTGGCAACAGAAGCAGTGGCGAAGTTCCGCAAAAACAAAAACGCAGGCATTCCAATCACATTGGAATCCGCTGTTAATTTTGTTCTTCTTCTCAACCAGGGTCAGACAATATCCGACCCGTACAATGAACTGTCGAAAACAGTTCTCACCCTTGCATATCGACAATGCAACGGTAACCGACATAGAAGAAAAGAACAACAAATGCGTCTTGATTTGCAGAAAACTTCCCCATTCCTTCCGCCACCTCGCCAGTGGTTTCCCTACGCGAACGATTAAGTTCGTTCCCTCCCCCTAAAAGAGCGAAAACCATAAAACGTTTCCGCTCTTTTTCTTTTAAAAAACAAATGGGTGCTATAATTTTTTAAGAAACGTTCTTCACATACAGAAAAAAGAAAGGAGGAAACCATGCGTCTGCCGGGACTAAAAATCAAGAATTTTGATTTAAAAAATTGTATTTTTCAAGGCGGAATGGGAGTTGGAATATCTCTCTACCCGCTCGCCGGTAGTGTCGCAAAGGAAGGTGGACTTGGAATAATTTCAAGCGCCGGACTCGACACTGTAGTATCAAGCCGTGACAGAAAAAAACTTGATACATACAATGCAGTGCGTACCGAAATAGAACTCGCAAAAAATTCAGCCGGAAACAGCGGCGCCATCGGCATTAATGTCATGTGCGCACTCATTGGTAGTTATGAAAATACTATCCGCGGGGCAATTGACGCCGGGGCAGATGCGATTATTTCCGGTGCGGGATTTCCACTCGGTCTCCCGAGTATTACACCGCCCAAACACACCGCCCTTATTCCGATAGTTTCCTCGGCACGAGCCCTGAAAATTATTGTGGAGCGCTGGGAACGATTTCACTATCGGCCCGATGCGGTTGTTTTGGAAGGGCCTTTAGCCGGTGGCCATCTCGGTTTCAAAATGAATGAGGTGGAAAATGCAGAGTTTGCGTTGGAACTTCTTTTACCTCCGGTATTGGATGTCACACACAAACATGGCGACTTTCCTGTTATTGTTGCCGGCGGGATTTATACGCATGAAGATATTTTGAAATTTTTGGCGATAGGTGCCAAGGGCGTACAGATCGCAACTCGTTTTCTGGCAACCTATGAAAGTTCCGCGACAGACGCATACAAGCAAGCCGTAATCTCCGCGGGTATGGACGACATAATCGTCGTTGCGTATCCGGATTCCGTTCCGGCTTCACCGTGTATGCTCCCGTTCAGAATATTGAAGCACTCGCCAATGTACACACATGCGCGGAAGCCAAAATGTAACAGAGGATATCTTCTTCGGCGCGGTACGGACGGGAAATTATCCGTCTGCCAAGCAATGCCGGGACATCCGAAAAATAATTCTTTTCTTTGTCTCTGTAATGGATTAATTAGTTCAGCTGGATATGCTCCGGAAGAATTTCCTCTCTACACCGTTGGGGCAAACGCCTACCGAGTAGACAGGATTCTCTCGGTTAAAGAGCTCATGGATGAGCTAACAAACCGTTGCTTCTGATTCTAGAGGCAACGGTTTTTTTTATTCAAAAAGAAAATTTAAGTTTGCTACCAACTTCCCGAGGAACCACCGCCCCCGGAAGAACCTCCTCCGAATCCTCCAAAGCTACCACCGGAACCGGAGGAACCTCCTCCCCCTCCAATCCACCACGGGTAAGAACGGCCTGATGATAAATTACGCTTATAGGTGCTTGAAACTATAAAATCGAAAAATAAGCCGAAAAAGACAAGGGAGAGAAAAGCCAGAATGCCCGTGTAGAAAAACCCAAAGAATATTCCAACGATAATACCGATAATTCCACCAACTACGCCCCCGCCCCACCACGACTTTGAGCGGGCAAGCACAGAGCCCAGATACACAAAGGAAAAGAAAATTACAAAAGCCCAGTTGAAAATGGCGTCGAAATTGACGTTCGTGCCCACTTCCGCGGTGGCCGCCTGTTCCTCGCCCGTTATAACACGTTGCATCCTGTCGGTCGCCGCGCTGATGCCACCATAGTAGTCGCCGTTTTTAAACGCCGGCGTCAGGATTTTGCTCATTATGTAAAAACTTTCGGCATCGGTTAATACAGGCTCAAGGCCGTATCCGACTTCAATGCGCATCTTATGGTCTTCAAAAGCGATAAGAAGCAAGACACCGTTGTCCGCCCCCTTCTTGCCTATGTTCCATTCATCAAACAATTCTACGGCGTAATTTTCAACAGTGTCGCCGTCAAGATTGGGAATCGTTACTACCGCGATTTCATTGCCTGTGTTTTGCTCGAATGCCGTCAATTGCGCGGAAAGCGTTTGTTCGTCCTCTTGGCTTAGAACGTGCGCAAAGTCGTTCACAAACCCGAGCGGCGTTCCCGGACTTGTATACGCGAACACAAAAATCGGAACGAGAACGAAACCCGCTATCAAGGCGGCTTTTTTGATGTGGGGAAAAATGTTCATGCTAGAACTGAACCTGCGGAGCAGTGTCGGAACCGGATACGGATTCAAAGTATGCGTGTTCAATAAAGCCCGTAATTTTCGCGATAAGGCTAGAGGGCAGGGTTTTTACTTTCAGATTGTACACCTGCACCGCGTCGTTGAATCGTTTGCGCTCGGTGCTGATGCGATTTTCCGTTCCTTCAAGCTGCGCCATGAGCGTCTGCACGTTCTCGGCCGATTTCAATTGCGGATAATTTTCAACGACAACCAGAAGGCGTCCGAGAGCCGATTCAACTTCCCCCGCAGCTGCCGCTTTTTCATCCGTAGTCTGCGCGCCGGAGTAACGGGTACGTGCCTCGGCAATGGCCGTGAAGATTGTTTGCTCCTGTTGCATTATGCCCTTGACGGATTCCACCAAGTTCGGAATCAAATCAAATCTTCGCTGGTACTGCGTTTCTACCTGCGCCCACTGGTTATTAACCACTTCGTTTGAAGTAACAAGACCATTGTACGTCATAAAACCATACGCTCCCAAAACAACTGCCAAAACTAAAATTATTAAAAGTGTGTTTTTCATGATGAGATTTTATAACGATTAGGTGGAAAATTCAAATGGGAATCGGCTATCTGTATCTGTATGGTCACGGATAATTCAATTGCCGTCGTAATTGAATTTCCTCGACCCCACGGGGAATCGGTCACGCCTAATTTTCTGCTAAAAATCTTGCCTCACAGGTTTTCGCCTACTGGCAAAACCCGCGAGCCCACCTCCTTCACCTTCGTTCAGTCCGGTCTTGCACCGCTTCCAGTTGTCGCGGTTCACCCCACCTCGCGCCGTCGCGCTCCGTCTTTCGATTATCTCTCCCAGAGATTCATGTGCCGACATAAAAGCCCGCATAAAGCGGACATTATGTTGGCATGAGCCCAGAGAGCTTAGGATGGAACACCTTGGAAACCATGGTACTTCGATGGAAGCAGGTGTTTCAGACAATTGATCCTAGCTACTTGGTACCTCAATTAAACCATGTTTTATAGCCATTTTGCAAAAAGTATCCTCACCGTAATACTTACCTCAATGGTAGTAGAACAAGACACATATCAGGGCATATCGAGGCCGAACTCATTGACGTAATCTCGAATGTTTCGGTTCTTGTCAGCAAGCTCTTTTTCGAAAGTAGAGATTTTATCGAGCAGACGCTTCTCGTTTACTGATGTTGCCATGGTCTTCGCTTCCCCTAGGAGTTTACGTGCTCGTCGAAACCGATTAAACGTTCTTAGCTTTACGGCGAGGTTGTAGAGGGTGTGTGCTTGTTCGGATTTCATGCCGGCTAACTCAAATTCTATGATAGCCCTCTCGAAATACTGAATACATTTATCTCTGGATTCATCTATTTTGAGACGAACATCTCTCCCATAGAGATATCTATCGAGGTTCCATCGCCTTACAAGATAGAGGTTAGCTATTTTGCTTTTGTACTTGCCGCCATCTTGAAAGTCGAGTTTGTCTGCTAGGTACTTTGAGCTATAAGCGTCCCCGATAGTCGAAAGCTGGTGGCCTCTAAAATTATGATCCGGTGATTTCTCCGCGCCTTCAATGACAGCCGCCAACGTTGAATTTATCTCTTGCTCGAGTTCTTTCCGACGCTTACCAATCTCCTCATACTCTGTTTTGTCTCTTTCAAGCGAAAAATCAATCCAACCAAAAACACGGGCAGACAATACGAGATTTTTTTGTCTGTAAATTAACATTGATAAATCCGACATCAAAAAGAAACACTTCTTGCCTAAAAAGTAGTTTCGCATAGTCGCATTGTTGCTTCTTGTTGCAAGGTCGATTCCTTCATTTGCCACAGCTAGGAGTTTGTCATTCTCCGTAACATGATCGAGAACTCCTATAAATGCCGCGAGAACGTTAAGGCGGATTGTGGGATTTTTCGTTGAGATTTGTTCTAGTAACCGTCGCGCTTCGGGATATTCTCCACGGTCATAGTGTGATCGCGCCTTGTTTAGCTTTTCTTGTTCAGACATGGTATTTACGGTACTTACGACGAAAATCGGCGATCCACATCGGGGTCTTGTTCTTTAGGAAACGCCAAATAAATACTGGGTCCAAGGGTAGACGCCGGAACCAGCGCCGTTTCAGTTTATGAGAGTTTGCAATGAAATACTGGTGAGAGTATCCGAACACCATTCGGTTGTCGTTATGTACCATGTCCTCGGTTGCTACCAAGTAGCCACGCAGATTATTGATCCAACTAAAACATACGGAGATTTCTGGGGAGAGTGGCATACGCACCTCGACATGCTTTTGACCAAACGCCGGAGCAAACCATCGCTGGAATTGTAGCTGACTGTTAAAGAGATATGCGGGAGAATCAGAAGCAATAAACGATACCCGTTTATTTTTTGAACAAAGAAAAGCAATGTTCATTTTGGTAAGGATCTTGGCAATTTCAGGCACCATTTCAATGACACTAATTTTGTGAGCGTCCTTTTTCGCTTCCTCCCAAGCAATCGATGATTTTGGTTTCGCTCCGTGTACCATTTCGAGTTGCTTTGCCCAACCGATCATCTGGTCCATTTGGTTCTCAATATGCTCCTTTTGCTTTAGAGTTCGTTGCAACATAGCGGCAACAAATGCACAGAAGATAGCATGTTCATAAGGAGTAAGTGGGAGCTTGTTCTTGATCTTCTTTTCAAAAATCACCGAGTATTCGCTTTCAATCTGCGCCAGAGTTTTTTCAATAGAATAATCACCACCTTCAAGGGTGTAAAAATCTGTTTCGGCCAGAATGTTCTTCGGTGCTTTCTTTTTTCCCAGCTTAGTGTCACGCTCGAATATCCAAACATACGGCTCGTATCCGGCGGGAGTATTCGGGTCAACAAATTGCTTTAGATAGCATTGAGGAATGATATGTTGGTTTTTGGGATCAGACATGGTTTTTACTGCATGATCTTCGTTATTTTCCAATCGCTAAAATCTATGTCTATTTCCACTTTATGGGTTACGGATTGATTACCGAAGGAATCTCTAAATTCAGTGATCGAATAGGAATAACCATTCGGACCCGAATCTAATAGACCAACACAGAACACCGCTTCGAAATTATGCCGTCCGAAGATATTCTCGCGGATTTTGCTCCTGAAGAACTGACCAGCACCATCGAAGAAAACGACAAGGAGCTTTTCGTGTGCATAGTCGCGGCCCCGTGCAATTTTTAGATTTATAGCGTCCAGCACCCGTTGCTCTCCATCAGGCAGTTGCTTTCCTTTCGGAACGTTAAGTGCTGATACGTGCTCCGTTTGAAAAGCAAGTCCCAGCTCTCTATCAACAATAAATCCGTCCCCCTCGTCATCCTCCATAAAGCTGATATCCCTCCCGTGTATCTTGCGTAAAACAACACATACAAGCCAATTAGCCCATGCCTCGCGTGGTCGCAAACTAAAATTCGTAAACTCTCGCCCATTCCATAGGAATTGAGGGTTCTTTACCAGCCGTTCAAAATCCTTAAGTGCAATTTTCAGATCCTTAACGACTTTACGATCCAAAGTTGGAAGTTCTGTAATTCTCATGTTTTTATTTACTCCAGTATAGTTGTGATGTAAACTATAGTAAAGTATGTAAGGTAAAAATACTACGACATAGTACGACAAATTATGAAAATCCTTCCTCAACAAGAAGCCCACCTCCGCGAAATGGTACGCGACTCGCTCGCGTTGGACCCGCTGATGACCGTAAGGCGACTCCAAAAAATCATAACGAGCAACACGCACAGAACTATAAGCGACAAGTATCTTATGCGATTGATGCATAAGGTACGCAGGGACGTTGTCATTCATTCTGATCGGGAAAAATTGACGGACCGGCTTGCCGAGATCAGGGAACGACACGGAACGCTGAGAAAACAGCTTTTGAGAATTGCTTACTGGAGTCCAGTTGGTTCAGCTGACCATGGCATAACACGGCCGAAAGCATCGGAGCAAATCAATGCTATCAAAACGGTTGTGCAGATGGACCTCGATCTGCTTAAAGCAGAGCTTGAAGTTGGTATCTATGAGGATCGTCGCGCGGCTCTAGAGGAAATGTTACGCGAGGGATTGTTGCCACAGGAACTACACGAACAAGTTATTGGTGTTTTCAGAACATGGAAGTTGCGGCCAGCACCAATGAACGTAAAAAGTGATGTTGTTAGTTGCACTCCAGGTTCAGTGTCCAGCTACAAAGGAGAATGAGAAAATGCATGTTCACTTACCTAACTCTGCTTCAGTTCCATTCCAATGACACTGTTGGCAGACGTATTTTCCCTTCTTTCCGGCAGCTGCGGAGATTAACAGCATGGGAATGAGAATGACTGCGCCTATTAGACACAAAATCCCCAGCGGCGGAAATACTATCAAAAAGACGAGGCCTATAGGCAGAGCGATGAACGCCGCCAAGATGCGCATGGTCGTCACGCTCTGAACTTTGTAACTCTTACAATTGGGGCATTGTTTTTGATTGTTGTTCATTTTTATCTTGTTTTTTGGTGTTATAAGCCGACCGCATTAGCTCCGTACTCGGCTTGCGCTTGTGTGAATTTCTCGTACACCAACTGTTCAATCAAACCACCACGCGAGTAAGCTGAGTACTCCATGTACTGTTTAGCTTTTTTGGCCGCTTGTTCATTCCAGTTAGCACCAGAATTATCTGTGCCGTAAACCGCATCAGCATGAGAGAACTGCTCGTACTCCAGTTGAGCAACCAATCCATCACGGGAATAAGCTGAGTACCCCAAATAAGCGGTGGCTTTTCTAACGGCATTTCTTTGACTAACTGTCTCGTTGCTGGTTGTTGGAGCCGGAGCGGGTTGCTGCGCTGGGGCTGGAGTAGGTGCCGGTTTAGCGGCAGGTTGCGGTACAGGCACCCTTTGAGCACCCGTACTTGGCCCCTGTGTCGCATTGTTTGCCCTTGTGTCGGGCTTAGCAGAGGTGTTCGAGGTATCAGCCACTTCTTGCACTTTTGGGGCAACGTTGATCGCCGTAGAGGACTCGGGCACATCGGGAGTTGAGATAGCAAAAAGTATGAAAAAAATAACCGCCGCCCCGCCAAATACTTTGCCGGCCATTTTGCGCGACGACACTCGCACCCACTGAGGTCGGAAAAGACCAATGACAAGTCCTACAAAAGAAAGAAATAAAAATACTGCAAATAGATTATCCATGAATTCCACGGTTAGTTGTTAAAGCAACTGTTGGTGGAACTCTTGACGCAAAGAGCCCGCCACGGAGCTACGGCTTGCGCCGTACGTATCCGTTTCCAGATACGGCAGGTAATGCGACCCCATGACGGGTTCTTTACGCATTACCTGACTCCGCAACCATGCCGCCGAGAAAATCTCGAGGGTTTAGGTCGTGCCCTTTCGGGCTATTCAGTTGTCTTACTAGAATAGCATATAAGTGTGGAAAAATGCCAGATTGCTCTGTCAACGAAAGTAAAGTATCATAAAATACATGCGGAAGCTGGATCGAAAGGATTTTTATACTGCTAAGGAAATCGCAGAGCTTTTTTCAATGAATGTGATGACTATCTATCGCTACATCAAGGCCGGAAAGCTCAAGGCACATAAAATCGGTAAGGAGTTTCGAATCAGTCGAGCCGAATTTGATCGCTTTCTCAAAGCAACAAGTACAAAATAATTATGGCTAAAAAAATTAATTACGACGACTGGTCCAAGGATGAGCTGATCAAAGAGATCACGCGAATCAAGGAAACAACATACGGCCTTGTCTGGCATCGTGATTTGCCCGAGGAGAAAATCGACGTTCTCATAAACCCAGACGCGCGGACTCCCAGCGAGATGTTTCCAAATGAGATGGCGGGCAAACCATTTCCGGTCCTGAAAGAAGTGGCGTCGAAAGTAATAGAAACGGCTGACTCAAAACAAACGAACCTCATCATTGAGGGAGACAATTACCACTCGCTTGCCGTTTTGAATTTCACACACCAAGCCGCCATCGACTTAATCTATATCGATCCACCGTATAACACCGGCAACAAGGACTTCACATATAACGATACTCTAGTCGACAAAGAGGATCCATTCAGGCACAGCAAATGGCTTGCTTTTATGGAAAGGCGGTTGAAGTTATCTAAGAACCTGCTTACACAAAAGGGTGTCATTTTTATGAGCATCGACGAGAACGAATTTGCTCAGCTAAAAATGCTGGCGGACGAGATTTTCGACGAACGCAACTATGTTATGGATGTCATTTGGAATTCGAGAAAATCCGTCTCCAGTGACGCAATCATATCTCTTAACCATAACCATACGCTGGTCTATGCAAAGGATATGGAGTTTCTACGCGAGCAAATTAGAAAGGGTGGCCGATTTAAGCTCCCCACTAATGAAGAGAAGTTCTCAAACCCTGACAACGATCCGCGTGGTGCATGGACGGCGGACCCGTTTGAAGCGGCTGGTGTCCGGAAAAACCTGTCTTACACAATCACCAATCCGAACACAGGCGAGAAGTACCTGCCTGTAAAAGGACGTCATTGGGCTGTTCTTGAATCGGAATACCAGCGTTTGCTCAAAGACAATAGGATGGTGTTCGGGAAAAGCGGGAATGGTAAGCCACAGAGAAAGAGGTTTTTGAGTGAAGCAATGGAAAAAGGACTGACGCCTAAATCCATTTGGGATGATGTTGGTACAACAACGAATGGGACCCAGGAGCTTGAAGAAATTCTGGGTGAAAAGAAATTCAGTAATCCCAAACCGGTATCGTTGATTAAAAGGATTCTAGAATTGGCCACAGACAAAAACAGTGTCGTTCTTGATTTTATGGCCGGATCAGGAACAACAGGCCACGCCGTACTTGCATTAAACAAAGAGGACGGCGGCAATCGACGGTTCGTCCTCTGCACGAACAACGAAAATGACATTTGCACTGACGTCTGCTATCCGCGAATCAAAAAGGTCATCAAGGGGTACACGAGTACGAAAGGAGAGAAAATCAACGGTCTAGGTGGCAATCTGAAATACTATACGTGTGATTTCGTAGAGGCAGAGCCATCAGACAAAAACAAACGAAAACTGGTCAACGAATCGACCGATATGCTCTGTATCCGCGAAGCGGCGTTCGACCTCGTCAAAGAGGGCGATGATTTCAAGATCTTCAAGAACTCCGACAAGTACCTTGGTATTGTTTTTCACGAGGACGCAATAGATGACTACAAAAAGGTCATTAAGAAAATCGATGGTCAATTCAATACCTATGTCTTCTCGCTTGGAGATGAGCCGCACGAGAAGGAATTTGAGGACGTAAAAAGCAAGGTCACTCTCTGTGCGATACCGGATGTAATCCTCAAGGTGTATAGGGAGATTTTCAAATAAACATATGTGGATTAATTTCAAGGATTATCAAGAAAATGCAGTTGTCGACCTGAAGCGAGAAGCAAACAGGTTGTTAGATGCTGAAGGAGACAAAGTACTTATATTCAAGTCGCCTACGGGCTCCGGCAAGACGCTAATGGCGGCGGAGTTTTTGAAGCGCCTCATCGACTCCCGTGATGACGGCAAGCACTTCTCATTCGTATGGATCGCGGTAAACAAGCTCCATGACCAGAGTCGTGAGAAGCTCGCGAAATACTACGACCACTACGCTGTTGGTTTGAAGTGCTCGCGCTATGAGGATTTGGAGGATAAGAAGATCGCTGAAAACGAGATCTTGTTTCTGAACTGGGCCAGCATCAACAAGAAGGGAAACATATACGTGCGGGCCAATGAACGCGACAACAATCTCACATCCGTTATCACTCGTACAAAGAACGAGGGGCGCATTGTCGTGATGATCATCGACGAACGCCACCATCCAGCTCAGAGCGAGAACTCGAAGGACTTAATCCGCGAGATTGGTCCTAAGCTCACACTCGAAGTATCGGCGACGCCTCAACTCAACAACGCGAACCGTATTGTTGAGGTCGAGCTCAAGGCGGTAAAAGACGAGGGTATGATCAAGAAGGAAATCGCGATCAACCCTGGTTTCGAGCACTATGTTCTCGATCCGAAAAAAAGCGACAAGACCGCAGACGAGCTCGTACTCGAGAGTGCTCTAAAGAAGCGAGCGGAGCTCCAGAAAAAATACGAGGCAAAGGGATCTGGTGTGAATCCGCTCCTACTGATCCAGATACCGGATGCAAAAGCCGGCGTCGCGGATAAAAAGGACGAGGTCATTGCGATGCTTTCCAAGTACGGCATTACCACAAAGAACGGTCGCCTCGCGATCTATCTCTCTGAGAAGGATAACAAGATCAACCTCGCCAACATTGAAAAGAACGAGAACGAGGTGCAGGTTATGATCTTCAAACAGGCCATCGCACTTGGATGGGACTGCCCGCGTGCGGCAATACTCGTACTGTTCCGTCAGTGGCGCGAGGAGAACATGACGTTCTCTATACAAACACTTGGCCGCATTATGCGCATGCCGGAGCTCAAACACTATGAAGATCAAGATCTGAATATCGGCTATGTGTTTACGAGCTTGCCGGACATCGAAGTTGCTGAGGACATATCGCGTGATTACATCACTGTGTATGAAGGTAAACGCCGGCCGGACTATAAGTCCATTGACCTCGAATCATGGCACTCAAAACGCTTCCGTGAGGAGACACGACTTTCATCCGATTT
>JAUYHB010000028.1 GCA_030690305.1 bacterium
TACGAAGTGGAAAAGAAAGCGAGAATCGAACTTGAAGAATTGGACAAAGCCAAAGACCAGTTTATCCTCACCACCCAGCACCACCTCCGCACTCCGCTCACAATTGTCAAAGGATTCATTGAACTGTCGTTGGATGAGAAAGAGGCCAATCAAAACGTCAAAACATATCTTGGTAAGGCTGACGATGCCGTGGAAAGAATGTCCGGCCTCATTAACGACCTTCTGAGCGTGTCCCAGGTTGAGATAGGGAAAGTAAAGCCCCAGCCTGTTGTGTTGCGCGAAGTGATTGAAGAAATGCGCTCCGAGCTCTCGCCGGCAATTGAAGGAAAGGGTATTTCCTTTGTCATCACATTTTCTCCCGAAGCGGGAAACATCAAAATTGCCGCCGATAGGAAAATTATTAAAGCCGCCCTATATAACCTGATTGATAATGCCGTCAAATATACAAGTAAGGGCGGGGTGACCGTGCACGGAGAGATTTTCAAACCTGTCGAAGGCGATATACCATTTCTTAAAGTAGATATTACCGACACGGGAATCGGAATTGACCAAAAAGATTTACCGCTCATATTTAACCGATTTTTTGAACGTGGCGCAGAGGCGCAAAAAGTTAATCTTGCGGGCAAGGGAATCGGGCTCGCTTTGTCAAAGAGGATTATCGAGTCACATGGAGGTATGGTCTCAGTCAGTTCGCCGGGGAAAGAGAAAGGCTCGACTTTTACGGTCAAGTTCCCGGTTATTGTGGGATAGAAAAAACTTCCCAATATAAACAAAAAACGGCCTTAGGCCGTTTTTGTTTGAACTATTCCCCAGACTTCTTTGACGAAAAGAACGGGGCTCGTGTCCATTTTAAGAACGTGTCGGGCGTTTGGAGTATCTTGAATCGTTTCCTTGATTTCTCGGGTTCCATAATTTGTGAGCATAATAACCGGAACGGAATCAAATTCTTTGCTGCGTCGGATTTCTTTTAAAATCTCAAGACCGGAGACGTCCGGCAAAAGAATGTCGGCAACAATAACATCGGGTCGCTCTTCTCTCCCGTCCTTGAATGCTTCTATTTGAGAGAGGGCGTCTTTTCCGGTGTACACACTTTCAATCTCAAACCCCTCGCGCTCAAACGCACTCCGGTAGAGGTCAACGATTGCAGGCTCGTCTTCAATAAGAAACACCTTATATTTCTTTTTCTCTTCAGGTGACATAATGTATTAACTGATTATAGCCCCTGGAGGGAAGGGGTCAACCAAACCTATTCACTTTTTCTGCTTGCAAGCAAAAAGCCCCTATAGATAGGGGCTTTTTGAAGAAAGGTGGAGATGGCGCGAATCGAACGCGCGTGCAAAATGGGATTTCTAGACGGGTCTACGAAACGTAGTTTGTTTTTTGTGTTTAAGTCCAATGAGTAGAGAACAAACAAAATCGCATTGAACCGATTCCTTTATTTCACGGACGCGGAGGAAAACCGCGCACGCTACATTCGGAGGATATTACACCCCGTCTGCACTACCGAATCGCATGCAGAGAGACGCCGCTTAGGCCGAAGCGTAAGCGAAAGCAAAATTGTTTTCCGTAAAATACGGAGAAACAATAGATTTTGCTCGTGCAACTAAATTGTTAGCACGTATCGTTTCCTCGACATATTAGGAGAAGCGAGGAATACTCCGTTTCGCGCATAAAGAAACACGCATCTTGTCTAGGCCGATCATCCCCCTTAAAGGCGCAATGTTTTCGCATTTAAGCCGAATGACCGGTTAACGAATTTTCAAGGAGCGCTTAATATCGCGTTCAATGTCTTTCTTTTTTATACTTTCGCGCTTGTCGAATTTTTTCTTTCCGCGGACGATGGCAATATCAACCTTGACTTTCCTCCCCAAATTATACATCGAAATTGGCACTATTGTCAACCCTTTTTTTGATTCGAATGAGGATACATTATCTATTTCTTTCTTCGTGAGAAGCAATCGGCGATTGCGTTCGGGGTTGTAATCGGCAGGAGTGTTTTTTGGCTGAAAAGCGGGGATGTGCGCGCCAATGAGATAGGCTTCTCCTCCTCTTACCGTTACATGTGCTCCTTCAATGGAGCCGGAACGGTTGCGTATGGACTTGACTTCAAAACCGAAAAGCTCGATACCTGCCGGTATTTTTTCCAAAATTTCATAGTTAAAGCCCGCTTTTTTGTTTTCGATAAGCATTACTGGAGTTTGACTTCGAATATCCTGCCTAATTCTGTCGCAGGGATGAGAAGGCAAGTCGTGTATAGTGTCGGCGGAGCCGACACCTTGCCAGCAAAGAACCCCCTGACCTGCGGGAAGAAATATGCTTCCAATGTTCCTTATTTCTTCCCGCAGGGTTCTTTACATCACATCATAACAAAACCGTGAATTTTTTCCTTTTCCTGGTATAATGGCGACCATGGTAAACGAAGAAAAACCAAAGAAAAACATACAAATTATCGTCAAACAAAACCGCGGCAAAAAGGGCGGCACGGGGCCATTTTGGGCCAATGTCGGAAGCACGCTTCTTATTTTTCTTACGCTCCTCACTCTCTACTCTCTTTTGTGGGAGAATATTCCCAAAACGCAGACAGTTCCTCTTTCGCTCATTGCCCAGGACCTCACTCAAGGCCTTGTTAAGTCAATTTCCGTTGAGGGTGAAAAACTGAGCGTTGAATATGTTAATGGAGACGTCAAAGAATCAAAAAAAGAGGATGGAACCGCTCTGACCGAAACGTTGGCAAACTACGGTGTCTCCGCCGATGCATTAAAAAGTGTGACAATCGATATCAAAGGAAACACGGGCTTCGGTTTCTGGTTTGTTACACTTCTGCCGATTATCCTTCCTATACTGCTCATACTTTTCTTTTTGTGGTTCATGACAAGGCAGGTGAAAGGGGCGGGGATGCAGGCGTTTACGTTCGGGCAATCAAAAGCGCGTCTTATTTCCCCCGATGACAAAAAACAGCGGGTGATGTTTAAAGATGTCGCCGGTGCAAAAGAGGCGAAAGAAGAACTCGCGGAGATTGTCGACTTTTTGAAAAATCCGAAAAAGTTTTTTGATATCGGAGCGCAAATTCCGCGTGGCATCCTTCTTATGGGTGCACCCGGAACAGGGAAGACATTGCTTGCCCGAGCGGTTGCCGGAGAAGCGGGTGTCGCATTCTTTTCCATTTCCGGTTCGGAATTCGTGGAAATGTTTGTCGGAGTCGGTGCGTCTCGGGTTCGTGATTTATTTAAATTGGCAAAGCAAATGGCGCCGGCAATTGTTTTTATTGATGAAATCGATGCTGTTGGGCGTGTCCGTGGAACGGGGGTGGGGGGAGGAAACGATGAGCGTGAACAAACACTCAATCAAATTCTTGTTGAAATGGACGGCTTTGAACAGACGGAAAAAGTCGTTGTTATGGCGGCAACCAACCGTCCCGACGTGCTTGACCCCGCACTCTTGCGCCCCGGACGTTTTGACCGCCGGGTGACAATAGACCTTCCGGACCGCAGAGACAGGGAAGAAATATTGAAAATTCATGCTGACCGAAAACCGCTTGCAGAAGACGTTGCTTTCCCGGTAATCGCCGAACGCACTCCGGGCTTTTCCGGAGCGGATTTGCAATCCCTTATGAACGAAGCGGCAATATTGGCGGCCCGCGAAAACCGCAAAAAGGTCTCCCAATTTGATTTGATTCGTTCTATTGAAAAAGTGATGCTTGGGCCTGAGCGCAGAAGCCATATCCTTTCGATAAAAGAAAAAGAAATTACCGCATACCACGAAGGCGGTCACGCTATTGTCGCTTCAATTCTTCCCGACTCTGATCCCGTTCACAAAATTTCCATTATCTCCCGCGGACGTGCGGCAGGGTACACGCTCAAACTTCCTTTTGAAGACCGCCGTTTCCAGTCGAGAAAAGAATTTCTCGATGATATTGCCGTTTCTCTTGGGGGATATGTCGCAGAACAAATGATTTTCGGCGATTTGACAACAGGTTCTTCAAACGACCTTCAGGTGGCGTCCGCTTTGGCGCGTGACATGGTTACCAAATACGGAATGTCGGAGGCATTTGGTCCCATCGCTTTTGAAAATCAAGGAGGCAGGTCAATATTCGGGCATACGTTTGATGAACATGATTATTCCGAAGAAGTGAGCGCGCGTATCGACAAAGAAGTCGGAAAAATAATGAGCGAAGCATTTAAGAAAGCCCAAGATTTGATTCAAACGCACCGGTCCGTACTTGAAGCGATAGCAAAACGTCTCATTGAAGTTGAAACCATTGAACGCGAAGAATTTGAAAACATCCTCATTGCAAACGGTATTACTCCGAAAAAGAAGGCAGGGATATAGTAAAATATTTGACTTTTATGGTGTACGTGATATATTATTTCCAGGAAAAGCAAGATCTTTTTCATCTTTAAAAGGGAGGGGGAGATGTTACAGGAACACTATGTTGTGGAATTTTTCGAAGGAGCAAACTCTTGGGAGAAGCGACAGGCAGTCCATCGAGCACTTGATGTACTCAAGAAAAATGGAGAAAAAAAGGGTTCTGAGCTTGCTGTACTTCTTCGGTCGGTCCGTGTACCCATCGATATCGCCGTGACGATATTCATGGCCCTCGGTTACTTCGCGATGACTCAACCAACAAGGGAAAAAGGTACCCGTGCGCTTCATGTGAGTGACGAAAGAGTCTCCTTTTCAAAAGAAAAAAGGGAGTTGGCTCGTCTACACAAAGACCATGGCCCGTTCGGAGCAAGTGTGCCGGTTATTCCCTGGGAAATTGCGTAATCGCACTTTTAATTATTGCCCCGCAGAAAACATTCTGCGGGGCTTTTTCTTTGGTATATAATTAGCTCAATTCTATGGACTTTTCTCACATCAGTTTTTACGCCCTTTCCGCCCTCGTCAACTTCTTTGCGAGCTTCTTCTTTGGTACATTCGTCTATCTTCAAGACAGAAAAAATCCCGTGGGGAAAAGCTTCGCCCGTTTTATGTGGACGATTGCTTTGTGGAGCATACTCTACGCTTTCTTCCTGCAAACACAGAACGTTGGTTATGACACAATGATGGTTATCTCGCATATTATTGTTGCTCCTGCGATCTTTATTTCCATCACGGCATTCCATTTCATTACCCATTTTCTCGGAAAAGCGAAAAAATACAGAAAAATCACTTCATTTGGATATGTTATCTTTACCCTTTTTGCACTACTCTCTCTCTTCGGTTCACCGTTATTTATTGAAACAGTGCGTCCCATTTCCGTTTTTGATTACTGGGCAAAAGGGGGAATACTTTTCCACCCCTTTATGGTTTTATGGGCCGCTTATTTTATTGCTTTCTTCATACTTCTTCTTACTTCCTACAGAGAGTCGGACAGAATAAAAAAAGCTCAGATACGGTATATTCTTTTGGGAACGATATTTGGAAACCTGGGCGGTTCAAGCGGATGGATTCTTTTTTACGATATCCCGATAATACCGCCTATCATCGTTCTGTCTTTTTTGGTTCTTGCGTACGGGTACGCGATTCTTAAACACCACCTGTTCAGCATCCGCATGTTTGCGGTTGAGGTCCTCACCTTTATCATCTGGATTCTTCTTTTGATTAAAATTATTGTCGGCAGTCAGGCGGGACAATTTGTGATTTTTGACATTGCCATCTTCCTTTCCGTAGTAGTCATCGGTTCCTTCCTTATTCGCACCGGAGTTCGTGAATCCCGCCAAAGAGAAATGCTTGCCGAACTTAACGCCGAACTGGACTATCTAAACAAAAACCTTAAAGAAAAAGTTGCCGAGCAGACAAAAGAAATCCGTAAGGCGTATGAGGTGGAAAAGGAAGCCCG
>JAUYHB010000029.1 GCA_030690305.1 bacterium
CCCTCGGGGACGACAGGCTTGACGACCCCAAGCTTGACTCTCCCCGACACCCCAGATACTGGTGAACGATTACCACGCGCGGTGCGCTGGCCCTGACCATCATCGCCACTGAACCAGCTTGTGACCGCGTTGTAGGCGTTCTGGACCGCTTCCACCACGGTGTCCCACGGCCACAGCCCCGTGGGATCGCTGTACGTGGTGGGATTGTTTCCGGCGTAGGTGTAGGGGTTGAACCCGCCGGGTTGGCTCGGGTCGATCAACGGATCAGGGGACGTGAACTGCTGCAGGACAGGGTCGTACTGCCTGGCCCCCACCTGGGACAAGCCAGCACCGGGCAGGGCCGGTTTGTTCAACCAGCCGTTGATACCCGACCACGCCAACCCACCCGTGGAAGCGAGAGCCGAACCGTAGGGCGTGTAGGTGTGCTTCACCCACCCCGCCGCAGCCGACAGGGCCGCCGGATCGGTTTGTATCGTCGCCGAACCCTGAACATCGTTCGCCGCCGGGGAAACCACGGAAGCGTTCACCGCCGTGTCGCGGAACCCCGTCGTGGCACCACCCAGAGTGTAGGAGCGGCGACCAGACACCACACCGTCCTTGACACTCAACTGGGTGGCCCCGGCGAAGACCACAGACCCAGCCGTAGCGCTCGTCGTGGCGAACAAACCGTCGGCGCCGTACCAATACGACATCACACCGCTCGGCGTGGTCAAGCTCGTCGGCTGACCGGTCACATCCCACGCCGTGGTTTGGGTATCCGAACCCGTCGTGGTGGTGGCCCGCTGACCAGAAGAGGTATACGTATACGACGAAGCCTCACCAGTGCTAGGCGCCAAACCAGTCACCGCGTCCGGGCGGGCGGTATCGCCATAGGTGTAGGTGAAGGACACAGGATCCGCCCCAGCGCTAGTGTCCGAATGGGTGCGCGAAGCCACCCGCCCAGAGTCAGTGAACGTCCAGGAGTCGTTGTACTCACCAGAGCTCACCTCACCAGAGGTCACCTCACCGGGCGTCGGCGAACCCACACC
>JAUYHB010000030.1 GCA_030690305.1 bacterium
CCTTTTTTTCGCGTTCTATTCCCATCCTCATCCTGGTCCTCGAACTCTTTCACAATGTACTTGATCAAGTAGGAAGTGACCGACCGTTGAGTCACCGCACAACGAGATTGAACATCGACGTTTCCTTGAGCTATGCCGACGACTTTCCACCAAGCATCGCGGAGGACTTTCACGTCGTAAAACCCATGAACGGCAAAGTGAAAATGATAACCTCCGTCGTTCTCGCCGCCGCCGTGATGAATTTCTAAAACCAAAACGAGACGGAACTGTGGATAAATTTTTCTCACGAGCCGCTCAAACTTGTAAAGGTCTTTCAAGACCAAACCGCGATCCGAATGTTTTCCCCGATAGTTACCTGTCCACATATGATCCAAGCCATAATACTTCACCATCCGCCGAATCTCGCGACGCGCCCGCGCAGCCTCAATTTTCTCCTTTTCTTCTTCGGTTGAGACCCGACCTTGACCGCCTCTTTGTGGACGATGACAGCCGCTTATTTCCATGTCACCGTCGGGATAAGACACAATCGAAACATGAGTTGAGGCAATTATGCCCGCTGTAGGTTCGTGCACCTGGCGGAACTGATCGCGCCCTACGGTTACGAAACGTTCGTTGTTCAAGACTAAAGAGGGAACATTGACAAGAACGTCAGAAAGCAGCGGAGGCAAGACACCACTGCGAGGCACGCGCAAGCCAGGCACAACACGAAGCTTGACGCTTCCGTGCGGCAACGCAGCCGGACGCAATGACCCCGAGGCGAAATCTTCTAGCGCGACGTAGTCAGGCACTGCCCTGGCCGATCGGCCTAGGGTATGGTGGATTTATTTCTTGAGAGTGTAGCTTCGAATCCAAACTACTTCCATCCTTAAGCAGGATGAAGCTATCACAAAAAGGACCATAAACACAAGCGCCCCATCAACCGTGTGCTTAAGGCGGTAGTGAGGCGTCAGCCAGTGGGCGCTTGCGGGGTGGCGGTGAGGCTACCCGAAACCATCTTAGCAGCGATCACCCGATCGAGCAACCGCCCCGCCATCGGAGCGCAAGCGGCGCGCCGGCGCAACGCCGTCACTTCGCCTGCTATCCATAAGGTAGCCTCATCTATTCGGATCTCCTTTGACCTAATCTGTGAAGGTCAAAGGATTTTCTTTTAAAAAGGAAGGCCCTATGAACTACGATCGTTTGATGGAAATCGTCAGCAGCTACGAGGTAATCAGCAGCAGTAAAGACCTGACCCCTCAACAGGTTCGAGACCAGGTGAAACGCGAAACTAAGTGCAACGACGCCGAGTTTGACCACGTCCTCAAGGAAGTTTTTCAACAGTAGCAGCCCGGAGGCCGGTGCGCTCCGGTGGGACTCCCCCACCTACACGCACCGGCCCGGCGCCTTACTGAATTGACGTACGTTCCGGCAAACTGTCTTCGCTCTGTAACTGTCTCTCAAGATCGTCCACGTTGACTTTCGACAAGCAGCACTCGCAACTTATCATCACGACCACGCCGTCCGAATCGGAAAAAGTCAAAACTTTATGACCGAGCATTAAGTGCCCTTCAATGATCGCCGACAAACTCAGGTTGACCTTTTCCCGAAATTCTCTTAAGCACTTTTCCCATTCGCCCATGCCCTTCGCTTTACGTTGACTCAACCTCATCACCCCCCTCCACAACACAACGTTCAAGACCTGACCCTTTTTCACGTCACTAACGAAAAGTTCGTAACATGAACTGAAGACCATCTTCCGACCGCCACTCAAAGACAACAAGCTTTCCCGTCGCAAGAACCATGTAAGCTTTTAACGACGCTTCGCGATCGCTACCCCGACCACCGCAAAAGACCTGACCCTTGACAGGCACCTCGAGACCTTGCGATCGCCGGTAACGATGCCAGCCTTTTTTTCGCGTTCTATTCCCATCCTCATCCTGGTCCTCGAACTCTTTCACAATGTACTTGATCAAGTAGGAAGTGACCGACCGTTGAGTCACCGCACAACGAGATTGAACATCGACGTTTCCTTGAGCTATGCCGACG